>DOFA01000214.1 GCA_003532195.1 Clostridiales bacterium | reverse complement strand
CCATCCGCTGGTCACCATGGCTTCAATAACCACAATAGCCCTGATGCTGGTGTTATTAGGCGCCTTTTCCCTGTTTTCCATCAACGCCCGGCATATCATGGCCGTGGCCGGCCAGCAGCCGCCGATTGAGATCACCCTGGCGATCGATGTGACGGAAGAGGATCGGGCTGCGATCGATACAGCTCTGCAAGCCAATACGGCGGTTCTGGAATACCAGTTGTACACCCCGGAAGAGAATTTCGAGAAATTCCAGGCCAGCGTGGACGATGATGGATTGTTTGATGATTTCCCGGTCGAGAATATTCCCTATACTTATACGGTTCGCCTGAACGATCCGTCCCGCGGCGAAGAATTTCAAGCCTGGGCCGGCAGCCTGCCGGGGGTGCGCAAGGTATCGCTTGAGCTTTCCGTGATGAAATTTCTCAGCGAGGCAATTGTCTGGGTCAACTATGCCACCGTGGCAGCCTTTATCGTCTTAAGCGTCATTTCATTTTTTATTATTTCCAATATGGTGCGCGTGGCGGTCTTTTCCCGCGGCGAAGAAATCAGCATTATGAAGTATGTCGGCGCCACCAACTGGTATATCCGGGTGCCGTATATCCTGGAAGGCGGCCTGGTCGGCCTGATCGGCGCTTTTATCGCCTGGCTGGTAACCCTGCTGGCTTACGGGAAGCTTTTTGATATCCTGATGGCAGGGACGCAAACGACGGATATTCTGGCCATGGTCCATACCTCGGAATTATCGCTGCAGCTTCTGCTGATCAACATCCTGATCGGCGCCGGAGTCGGCGCACTGGGCAGCGCTGTCTCCGTGCGCCGCCACATCCAGGTCTAGCAAGGAGGTCCTATGTTTCGTTTAAAAGTTAAACAACCCGCAGCATCTTTCCGCCTGAAGTGCTGGGCTTTTATCCTGGTCGTCTGCCTGGTTCTGGCTGGCAGCTCCGGATTCGCGCCGCAGCAGGTTGAGGCGAAGTCAACCAGCGATACGCTGGCAGAAGCTAAAGCGAAGCAGGAAAAACTGGATGCGGAATTGGATCGCCTGGAAAAAGAGGCCGCCCAGCTCAGCGAGTCGCGTGACAAGCTCTCCGGCCAGCTGGCCTGGCTTAACGAGCGCAGTGACGAGCAAAAACAGATTTTCGCAGCTAAAACCGCTCAGCTGCAGGCGGCGATCCTGGAAATGCAGCAGGCCTACGCGAATTATATCCAGGCGGAGGAGGACCTGCAAAACAAACAGCAACAGTATCTGGAGCGTCTGCAGGCCATGTATGAATACAGGCAGCAATCGATTCTGGAGGTTTTTCTGGAGTCGGACAGCCTGCAGGGCTTTTTTACGACGGTCCAGTTCATGTCGATCATCGCGGACACGGACCAGCAGCTGATCGATAAACTGGCGACGGCCAAGGATAACGCGGTTTTGCTGCGCGATCTGGCCGAGCAGCAGGCTGCCGACATGGAAATCGTAGTCGCGCAGATCCAGGCCGAACTGGATCAATTGAAAGCCGATGCCCAAGCTACCGAAAAGAGTTTGAACCAGACCGAGCTGCAGCTATCAGAGCATCTGCAGGCTGAAGACGAAATCAACGAGGCCTCCGCGGCGCTGGCGATCGAAGTGGCAGCCTTGCAGAAAAAGCTTGCCGAGGAAAATGCCGCCAAAGCTACCGCGGCCGCCAAAGCCACCGCGGCCGCCCGGGCGACCCAGGCCGCCCGGCAAAACCAGAACAGCCCGGTCTCATCCACAGGCTGGTGCTGGCCATACCCTGGCGACCATACGGTGTATTCACCTTACGGCATGCGGATGCATCCGATTTACCATGTTTACCGTTTTCATTCCGGCGTCGACCTGGGCGGAAGCTACGGCAATCCGGTTGTTGCTGCCCGCAGCGGCACCGTTCTTCTCGTCCGCAACCCGTATGAAGGCCGCAATACAGGCGGGTCGGGTTACGGCAACTATATTGTCATCGATCACGGTGAAGGTATATCCACGTTATACGCCCACTTGAAAAACACTCTGGTCGAAGTCGGCGAAATGGTCGAAGCCGGCGAAAAGATAGCCACCTGCGGCAGCACCGGCACCTCGACCGGCCCGCATCTGCATTTTGAAGTCATGATCAACGGTTCGACCGTTAACCCGATCAAATATGTCCGATAGATTTTGAAAGCGTGAGGTCCTGATAATGAATGATGATTCCGGGTTCCAGCCGATTTATCCTGCGCAGCCACCAAAGCCCGAACGCCCGGCCCGCCCGCAGATCTGGAAGTATGTCCTGACCGTTTTGATTTCAGTCCTGATCACCTTTACCCTGACAGCCGGCGCCGGCGTCCTGCTGTTCCTTGGCTATTCGGCCAGCCAGGAAACCGGCAGCGATCTTGGCCTGCCTTTGGACGATGATCCGGAAACCCTGGCCGCGCTGGCCAAGCTGCGAGCCATCTATGACCAGGTGGATTTGAACTACTTCGAGGACCTGACCGACGCACAGATGCTCGAAGCCATGGCCCGCGGCCTCGTCGATGAACTCGGCAACCGCTACACCATGTATCTGACTGCCGAAGAAAACCAGCAGATTGCGGAATCCATGAGCGGCAACTACAGCGGCATCGGCGCCATAGTCGCCATGAACCAGGACAGCTTTGTCGAAATCACGGAGGTCATAGCTGACAGCCCGGCCGAAGAGGCTGGACTTCAGGTCGGCGACCTGTTCACGAAAGTTGACGGCGAGGATGTCACGGGATTTAAGGATGTTTCTTCTGTCGCGGCTCTGGTGCGCGGCGAAGAAGGCACCCCGGTCGGCCTGGTCATTTATCGCCCGTCGACAGCCAAATATGTGGAATTTACGGTGACCCGCCGCAAAATCACCAATGTCAGCATCGCTTACCGGATGCTGGAAGACGGATTGGGCTATATCATGATCCGGGATTTCTCGAGCGGCGTCGCTGCCAACTTCATTGCCGCGGTACAGGATCTGGAAGCCCAGGGAGCGAAGCATCTCGTTTTTGATGTGCGCAACAACACCGGCGGCTATGCGGACGAAGTGATCTCCATGCTGGATTTTCTGCTCCCTTCGGCAACAATTGCCACCATCAAGGGACGATCGGACGGCAAAGCCTACGAGAAATCCTGGACCTCCGGAGCCTCGATGGGCGTTTCCGCCGACATGCGCTATGCCATCCTGATCAACGGCATGTCAGCCAGCGCTTCGGAGCTTTTTTCCGGCTGCCTGCGCGACAATGGCAAAGCCTGGCTGATCGGCGAGCAGTCGTTTGGCAAAGGATCGGGGACTATCACCATTGAACTTAGCGACGGATCGGCGATCAATCTGACCAATTTTCTCTACTATTTGCCCGGCGGCGACTGCATCGAAGAGATTGGCCTGACACCCCATGAAGAGGTTACGCTGCCCGAAGATGCCGCCGGAATATCGATCAGCCGTCTGACCCTGAAGCAGGATACTCAGCTGAAGGCTGCGATCGATTATCTGAAAACGATCGATTGAGTAAAAGCCATGGGCGATCCGTCATATCAACATCTGGCTCCGGCTTACGACCTGCTGCAACAGGATCTGGCTCCGTCCGCCTGGGCGGATTATATCCAGAAGCTGGAAGCCCGGTTTAGTCTGCGATGCGGCGCCGGCGACGGGCAGGACGGCCGGACTCTGCTGCTGGACCTTGGCTGCGGCACCGGCAGCATCAGTTTGGAAATGCTGCGCCGCGGCTACGATATCATCGGCATCGACGTGGCCGCGGGCATGCTCGAGCAAGCCAAAAGCAAAGCCGCCCGGATGCGGGCGGATGATGACGCAAGTCTCCCGGAACCGCTCTTTCTCCAGCAGGATATCAGTCAATTCGAGCTTTACGGCACCGTGGACCTGATCGTCTGCCTGCTCGACACAATCAATCACCTGGTCCGGCCGGACAGGGCAGCCCGCTTGTTCCGGCTCTGTGCCAATTATCTCAATCCCGGCGGGCTGCTGGTGTTTGACCTTGCCTCCCGGCGCCACTTGTCCCGAACCTTGGGCAACCGGCAGTTTTTTCAGATTTACGAAAACCACACCCTGATCTGGCACAACCGCTATCGGCCGGCCAGCCAAATCAGCCGCTCGGAAATGGTTCTTTTCACCCGTCGCACCGATGGCTGCTATGAAAGGCAAGATATAGCCATCGCCGAGAAATATTACAGCCCGAAGCAAGTTCGCCAGTGGAGCCGGGCCGCCGGCCTGCAGCTGATCGATCCGGCCTCCGGTTCCCCCGAAGACAGCCGCACGGCAATCCCGCCGCCGGCTCCCGCCGCTGAACGGCGATTCTATATCGCCCGTAAACCACAGGCCAACGAGGGGTTATCCTATGAATCAGAATGAACCGGCCGGCGACTATATCGTCCGGGCCATTGCCCGCCAAGGCACTATCCGGGCATTTGCCTGCCGGACTACCGAAACCTGCCGCGAAGCCGTGCGCGTTCACCAGCTTTCACCGCTGGCATCCGCCGCTTTAGGCCGCCTGATGAGCGGAGTCCTGATGCTGGCCCGGGACCTGAAAAGAGCTGAGGATTCGATCACGGCGATCATCCATTGCCAGGGACCCTTGCAGGGCCTGACCGTGATCGGCGAAGGCGATGCTACGGTCCGCGGCCTGGTCAGCCAGCCGGTCGTTGAAACACGCTACATCCGTCCGGGGAAACTGGATGTCGGTTCGGCGGTCGGCGCCGGCACACTGACCATCATCCGCGATCTGGGGCTGAAAGAACCTTATGCCGGTAAGGTGCGTCTGGTTTCCGGCGAAATCGCCGAGGATCTGACTTACTATCTGGCTGTGTCGGAACAGATACCAACTGCCGTCAGCCTTGGGGTTTCCCTCGACCAGCAAGGCGTCCGGCTGGCTGGCGGCCTGATGGTGCAGCTGATGCCTGACGCCGGTGATGAAGCTGCTGCCTGGCTCGAACAGCGGGTGGCCGGATTTCCGGAGATCTCGTACCTTCTGGGCGAAGGCTTCAACCCGCATCAGATCCTCGACTTGCTGCTGGGCGATCCGGAAATCCGCTATCTCGAAGTCACGCCCTGCGCCTATGCCTGTCACTGCACCCGGGACCGCATGGAACGCAACCTGATCACTTTAGGCCGCTCCGAACTGGAGAAAATGGCAGCTGATCCAAACGGCATTCAGCTGGAATGCCATTTCTGCAATCAGCATTATCACTTTTCTCAAGCCGCGCTTCAGAACCTGCTGCAAGCATTGACGGCAAATGCCGACGGAGACTAATACTATGAATAAAAGACGCCGGAAAAGCACCCCTCACATTCTGGTCTACCTCTTGCCGCTGACAGTTTTTGTCATGGCCCTGCTCGTCATGCGCCTGACCGGATCCTGCTGGCAGCCGGAAAATACGACTCAAACAACCGCGGCGACCGGCACGGCGGCCACCAGTCAATCCGCCGCGACAACCGCAGCCACGACGACTGCCTCTCCCGTCACAACGGTTTCAACATCACAGACCGGCACGCTTCCGAGCGAATCCACGGCAGAAACATCCGCTACGACCGCCGAACCGACCTCGGGCACGACCGGGGTCAATCCGGACAGCCTCAGCAACGCTAAACAGGGCTGGTACTATAATCCGCCGGATCCCTTGAATCAGGAGAAGCCGGCAGCGATCCCGGCCGCGGTGCAGAAGCTGATCAGCAACTATGACGTCATCTGGCAGAAACCGCTTGCCGGCCGCAAAGTCGTTTACCTGACGATGGACGAAGGCTATGAATATCAAAACAACACCGAGCAGATCCTGAATACGGCCAAACTCAAAGGAGTGCCGATTACCTTTTTCATAACCGGTAGCTATCTGGACAAAAACCCGGACAAAGTCCAGCGCATGCTGGAAGAAGGCCATCTGGTTGCCAATCATACGGTCAATCACCCCAACCTGGTTACTCTGGCCGAAACAGATGGCGGAGCAGCGGTGATCCGGGAGCTGGACGATCTGGCTGCGGAATTCCGTGTTCAAACCGGACAGGACATGCCGCGCCTGGTCCGCCCCCCTGAAGGCGGATACAGCGAACGCGTTCTGGCCTATCTGACCCGGGAAGGGTACCGGACCGTCTTCTGGAGCTTCGCCTATCGCGACTGGCTGACGGACGACCAGCCGGACCCGCAAGCCGCCCGGGAAAAGATCATCGGGCAGCTGCATGACGGATCGGTCATCCTCCTGCACGCGGTGTCGGCGACCAATGTGCAGATACTGCCCGGCCTGATCGACGAAATCCGCAGCCGCGGATATGATTTTGCCTTGCTGGACGAAATTCCATGATGGCTTTCTATAATCTGCCAGTCGCTCGGAAGGAATATCTGCCAGTCGCTCGGACAGGCAATGCTTTCTCAGCATTTTTCTTTGCATTTTCTCGAAAAAACTTCTTGCTTTTTACCGGATCCTGATATAAAATAGTCGATGCGCGACTTTATCTTGCTTTTTATGCTGAAGCAGAGGAGCAGCGCAGCGATGAAGTTGGAGATTGCCGTTTATGGCCGCTGCGGCCGTCAATACGGGTAACTCCGGCAGAGCAGTCCGGTTCATGAAACCGGACGACAAGAGAATTGTCCGACGCAGCGTATGCCTGAAAGGCTTATGCCCAGCGCCGAGGTTCCGACGGGAACGGAGGACTGGGTTTTCTGATGGGGGCATATGAAACGCCCGGCACAGTTGAAGCTTGGTCAGCAGCACAAGGAGGTACGAACCATGGCATCAAACCAGAAAATCAGGATCAGATTGAAGGCTTTCGACCACAATATCCTGGACGATAGCGCCGAGAGGATTGTTGAAACCGCCAAACGCACAGGCGCCAGCATTTCCGGCCCGATTCCGCTGCCGACTGATAAGGAGATCGTGACCATTTTGCGTTCGCCCCATAAATACAAGGATTCCCGGGAGCAGTTCGAGATCCGCACCCACAAGCGNNTCAAGCTGTAAAGCTTGGATAGCGGCGGCAGTCGTCAGGTTACCGACGCGAGGTCATGTTCATCCGCACAGGGGTGAACCAATAACCAGGGAGGTTTAAGGAAATGGAGAAATTCATGCTCGGCAGGAAAGCCGGAATGACCCAGCTGTTTGACGAAAACGGCATAGCGATTCCTGCCACAGTCATCGATTGCGGGCCGTTGGTGGTTATCCAGAACAAGAAGCCGGAAACCGACGGCTTCAAAGCGATCAAAGTCGGCTACGGTGAAGTGTCTGCCCGCAAGGTCAACAAGCCGGACAAAGGGCAGTATGCCAAGGCCGGCGTCGAACCCAGGTATCTGATGCACGAGTTCATGACCGACGCCGATTATGCCCTTGGCCAGGAGATTCGAGTTTCCGACATGTTCCAGACCGGTGACCGCGTTGATGTCAGCGGCGTTTCCAAAGGCAAAGGCTT
>DOFA01000039.1 GCA_003532195.1 Clostridiales bacterium | reverse complement strand
GTGACCAGCGGCGTCTGGAGTCTCTATGGCCCGGAAAAAGTGACCGCGATGACCACGAAAGAAAAAGTGGCCGCGCTGCCGGTTTTCGGGATCAAGAACGGCGGCAGCGCGATGCTGGCGGCCGCGACCCAGGGCTCGGAAGACAGCAGCATAACGGTGATGCCGGGCGGGTACATCATGGATCTGGACCGGACCTATTACACACTCCGCTACCGTTATTCCTATGAATACAGCCTGAGCAATATAACCGTTTATGGCGTGAACTCTAACGAGCAGCTTTCAACCTACAAATATGCCGATTCGATCATCGGCACCGACCGGACCCTGCGCTATTTCTTTCTGGCTGGGGACGAAGCCGACTACAGCGGCATGGCCGGCGCCTATCGGGATTATTTGTCCGTTGCCGGACTGCTGAACCAGGCGATTGGCCCGGATGACGCCATACCTCTGGGCATCGAGATGTTCATGGGAACATCTGAAGAATCGATGCTTCAAGAGATCTTTATCTCCATGACCACTTTTTCCGAAGCGGAGCAAATCTGCAATCATCTGCGGGCTGCCGGAGCCGATACTTTGGAAGTAACTTTACGGGGCTGGACTAAGGGCGGCTATGGCGAGTACCCGGTCGTGTGGCCGGCGGAGAGGCAGATTGGCGGCCGTAAAGGGCTGGAGGCTTTTGCGGCTTATACGAATGGCGCGGGCATCACCGCTTTTTTGCGCCAGAATTTCGTTCACGCCAACTCAGATAACAAGGTTTTCTCGACCCGCCGGGACACGGTGCAGCAAGGCAGCGGCATGCCGATTACCGACGGCAGAGGTTTTTTCCTGATCAACACCGAGGTGGCGACCGACAAGGCAGCCGCTTTCCTGGCCAATACGCACCAATATTGCTCGGATGAGGACAATCAATTCGGCGTCGCCTATGACGCGATCGGCTCCCTGGTTTTTCACGATTTCACCCGGCGCGGTCTCGCGAGCCGGAGCAATACGATCCAGGCCTGGATCGGTTTGCTGACCGCCGATGAGAACCGGCCGGCCGCTGTCGGCGGCGGGAACCTCTATACCCTGGCCTACGCCGACCGGCTGTATGATGTTGCCGAGGAAACCGAAAAGTACTGGTGTTCGGATCAGGAAATCCCGCTGTACCAGATGGTGGTCCACGGACTGATCCCCTACTCGACGAATTCAGGAAATCTGTCGGACAATTACACCACGCAGAAACTGAAATGGGTCGAGTACGGCAGCATGCCCTTTTTCGAGCTGACTTACAACCAGGCGGTGAAGCTGATGGAGACCCAGGCCAACGACCTGTTTTCATCGTATTACCTGGACTGGGCTGACATCGCGGCCGACACCTATGCCGAGTTCAACGAACGCCTCGCTTCAGTCTGGAGCCAGACGATTGTCGAACATGAGATCATCAGCGGAACTTTACGCAAAGTCAGGTATGGCAACGGCACGGTGATCTATATCAATTATGCGGATACCGCTGCGCAGGCCGACGGATATGACCTGCCGGCAAGGGATTATATTGTCATTGACGGGGAGTGATTAAAAAATGGGCAAATATAGAGTCAAATTGAAAACACGCCACATTCTCGAGGGGTACAGTTTTCTGGCGCCCTACCTGATCGGCACGGCGTNNAATGGCCTTCCCGCTGTTCCTGTCGATCCGGCTGAGCCTCGGCGATATCGTCAAAACGGTCGGCTACCAGATCGAATGGACCGGGTTTGACCACTATATCCGGGCGATCACCGTCGACCTGGAATTTATCCCGATGCTGCTGGCTGTTGCCGGTGAAGCGCTGGTCAAGCTGCCGCTGGTGATCGTTTTCTCCCTGATCCTGGCCATCATGGTCAATAAAAGCATCCGCTTCCGGACCTTTTTCCGGACGGTCTATTTCCTGCCCTTCCTGATCGGTTCCGGCGAAGTTCTCAAACTGCTGCTGCAGCAGGAAGTCGATAAAAAGATCATTTCCATTTCCGACGGATCACTGATACCCTACCAGATCATTCAATATCTCGGGGACAATGTCGTCAAGGGTGTCGACGGATTCTTCGGCATTATCGTCGTGGTGCTCTGGAGTTCCGGAGTCCAAATTCTGCTCTTCCTCGCCGGGCTGCAGGCGATTCCAGCCTCCCTGTATGAAGCGGCCAAGGTTGACGGCGCAACCGAATGGGAGATGTTCTGGAAAGTGACCTTGCCGATGATTACGCCGATCATGCAGTTGTGCATCGTTTTTACGATTGTCGATTCCTTCACCAACTCAGGCAACCCGATGCTGGAATATATCAATGACCACGCTTTCCGGATGGTGCAGATGGAATACGCTTCGGCCGCGGGCTGGATTTATTTTATCTTTATCATTATCCTGGTGTCGGCATTTATCATACCGCTTAACCGGTATATCCAGTCGATGGAAAGAAAAGGGGACAAGAAGCATGCAAAATAACACTTCGATATCAGCCAGAATCGGGTTGTGGCGGGCGGCACGCCTGGAGCGGCATGGTGTTCCGGAGTTGTGGCTGTTGAAAAAGGCGAAGCAGTACTTCTCCCGGTCGGCGCTGTACATGATCCTGTTTGCGTTGTCCTTTATCTTTATATTTCCCTTCATCTACATGCTCGTCACGTCGGTCAAGACAAACGCCGACCTGAACAATGTCACGGTCAACTGGATACCCAGCAGTATTTTCTTAAAAAACTTTAAATATTCTTATACTATCCTGAATTACTGGATCCATTTCAAGAATACGGCGACTCTGACCCTGATCGGAACCCTGGGTCATATTGCCAGCTGCGCCTTTATCGGCTATGGTTTTGCCCGCTATAAGCTGCCCGGGAAAAACGTGATCTTCTTTGTTGTTCTTCTGACGATGATTGTGCCGATCCAAACCATCATTGTTCCCTCCTATATGATTTATTCCAATCTAAAGTGGATTAACAGCTACCTGCCGATTCTCGTACCCACTTTTTTCGGGTACGGCTTGAAAGGCCCGCTCTTCATTTATCTGTTCCGGCAGTTTTTCCTGGGATTGCCCAAAGACCTGGAAGATGCGGCCAAGATCGATGGATGCAATCACATCACAACTTATTTCCGCATCATTGTGCCGATCGCCAAGTCGGCGTTTCTTGTCACCCTGCTCTTATCGCTCGTCTGGCATTGGAACGACTTTTATGAAGCCAGCATCTACGCCTCGTCCTTTGAACTGATCACCCTGCCGTCCAAGCTGAGCCTTTTGGTCCGGTATGTCGCAAACCCGGACGACATGTACTTTGAAGCGGCAACCTTGTTCGAAGCCGTCAAGCGACTGGACCGTGAAGGTGTGATCAACAATGCGGTGCTGATGGCGTCGAACCTCATGGTCATGGCGCCAGTCATCATCAGCTTCATCTTCCTGCAGAAGCGATTTATGCAAGGTATAGAAAGGACCGGACTGACTGAATGAGGAGGGCTGGATTTTGCCAGAAAACAAAATGATACAGGTTCTGCTTGTCGGCTGCGGCGCGATATCCAGACCCTGGCTGGAGTATACCCTGAGCCGCGGGGACTGCCGGATCGCGGGCATCGTCGAAATGAATCGGGAAAGAGGCGAAGCAGCCAGGCGGAAGTATGCCTTCGACTGCCCGCTTTTCGCTGATCTGGATCTTGCTTTAAATCAGGTGAAACCGGATCTCGTCTACGATTTGACCTATGTCACAGCCCACAGCCAGGTGGTCATTAAGGCGCTGCAGGCAGGCTGCCACGTTTTCGGGGAAAAACCGATGACACTGACCCGGGAAGAAGCGCTCCAGATGATCCAAACTGCCGCTGAAACCGGGAAGGCCTATTCGGTCATGCAAAACCGACGCTATCAGAAGCCGGTCCAGGCGATCCGGGAATTCATCGCTTCGGGTAAATTGGGCCAAATATGGATGGTGGCCGCAGATATTTTCGTGCCGGCGGACCTGGATAGTATCCGTAACCAGTTGGCTAAACCCATGCTGCAGGACAACGCCATCCACACTTTCGACCAGGCCCGGTTTCTAACCGGCGAAGATCCGGTGACGGCCTATTGCCACAGCTATAATCCGGTTGACTCCAAATATCACGGGGATGCCGCGGGCGCCTGCATCTTTGAGTTGTCAGCCGGCGCTGTATTTGTTTATAATTGCGTGATGGGTACCGACGGGTGCAATACATCCTGGGAGTCAAACTGGCGGATCATCGGGAGCAGAGGTTCGATCATCTGGGACGGTTTCGGGGCGCCATACGCCGAGATTCGGCTCGATCCGCAGAAAAGGGAATGCGAACGGGTCGAGCTCAAGACCGCCTGGAATGGCCTGCCCCAGCATCAGGGCTGCCTGGAGGAGATGTATCGCGCGCTGCTGTCAGGCCGCCGGTCAGATACCGACTGCCGTGATAACTATAAGAGCATTTCCATGGTGTTCGCCTCGGTGGAAAGCGCACTTAGCCAGAAAAAGGTTCAAGTTCTGTAAGATTATGGCAAGTGCGGAAAAACCACTTGGAATATCCCACTTGATTATCCGCAGTTCATTTAATACTCAAAAAATCCCCTGGCAGTCTTTCGGCCTAACAGTCCGCCGCGGACCATTTTTTTCAGCAGCGGGCAAGGCCGGTATTTGCTGTCGCCGGTTTCCTGGTGCAGGGTTTCCATGATCGACAGCACCACGTCGAGGCCGATCAGGTCAGCCAGGCCCAGCGGACCCATCGGATGACCGGCGCCCAGTTTCATGGCCCGGTCAATGTCCTCCGCCGACGCCGTTCCTTCATAAAGTACGGTGACGGCCTCGTTGATCATCGGGATCAAGATCCGGTTGACGACAAATCCCGGGGCTTCCGAGACAAGAATCGGCGTCTTGCCGATGCCCCGGGCGATCTCCATCACCCGATCCGCCTGTTCCGGCGGCGTTTCCAGACCAGAAACGACCTCCACCAGCTCCATGACTGGAGCTGGGTTGAAAAAATGCATGCCGATCAGCGGCCTGCCCAGCCCGGCGGACAGCTCAGTTACAGATAACGCGGAGGTGTTGGTCGCGAAGAGGGTGTCCGGACCGCAAATTTCGGCCAGCGCAGCGAATAGATTTCTCTTGATGCCAATATCCTCTTTGACAGCCTCGATCACCAGAGCACAATCGCCCAGTTGATCCAGAATAACGGGCTTGATGCCTGCCATGATGCGATCGCGGGCGGCTTGTTCCATCCTGCCTTTGGCGACCAGCCGGGACAGCGCCTGATCAATCCGCTCGCGGCCTTTTTCCGCCAATTCCAGGTTCAGGTCGCACAAGCATACCTCGTGATCGTGTGAAGCAAAAACCTGGGCGATACCGGCGCCCATGGTTCCGGCTCCGATAACGGCAATTTTCATGACCATCACTCCTCGTTCTTATATGGCTGGCATACAACGCACTAAATCGTTATGGCACCGTCGACGCTGATCGTGGCCCCGTTGACATAAGACGCCTCGTCCGAGGCGAGGAAGAGGTAGACATTGGCGACTTCCTCCACGGTGCCCAGGCGCTTCATCGGCGTTTTGCCGCACATCATCGCCTGAACCTCTTCCGGCATTTTCCGGACCATGTCGGTCAGGATAAAACCGGGCGCGACGGCATTGACGCAGATATTCTTCTTGCCCAGTTCGCGGGCCCAGGTCTTGGTCATGCCGATTAAACCGGCTTTCGTGGCTGCATAGTTGGTCTGGCCGAAGTTCCCGT
>DOFA01000167.1 GCA_003532195.1 Clostridiales bacterium | reverse complement strand
AGGTACTCACGTTTTGGACCGTGTCAGTGCAGTTCTTGCCATATCCGCTTGATCAAGCCATCTATGACAGTGTACTGATCACACAAATGTCCAACCTGACAGCCAGCTATTTGGTTTTAGCTTTAGCTGCCTTGGGTCTCTTTGCACCATACTTGGAACGTCCCTGCAAACGGTTGGCAACGCCGGCCGTATCAAGGGTGCCCCGGATAATATGGTAACGCACGCCAGGCAGATCCTTCACACGGCCGCCCCTGATCAGGACGACAGAGTGCTCTTGCAGGTTGTGCCCGATTCCCGGAATGTAAGCTGTGACCTCGATCTGGTTGGTCAGGCGAACCCTGGCGACTTTCCGTAAAGCTGAATTCGGTTTCTTCGGCGTCGTGGTCTTGACCACGGTGCAGGTCCCGCGCTTCTGAGGCGAAGAAAAATCGGTTTCCTGTTTTTTCAGGGTGTTCATCGCCGTCTGCAAAGCCGGGGAAGACGACTTATAGCTCTTGGAAGATCTTCCTGCTTTTACCAATTGGTTGAACGTAGGCATCAATACACCTCCTTTCTTAAATACGCCGTCTTCGCTGGGCTTCGGCCGATTCATCACGGCTGAGGCCACAAAAAAGACCCCCTGAGGGGTTTCAGGCAATTTAGTATATCACCGCTCCCCAAAAAAGTAAAATAGAATTTTTATGCAAATATTGGCCAAACATTGGTAGAATGGTGTTGATTTTCACGATGGAAAGGACGCCCCATTCATGTTTAAAATGTTGGTTCTGGATCTTGACGGCACCCTTCTCGACAGCCAAAAGGCGGTTTCAGCAAAGAATATCCAGGCAATTGTCCGGGCCAGCCGTCTTGGCATGCACATCGTCCTGGCCACCGGCCGCCCGCCTGTCGGGACGATGGAAGCCCGTGCCAGTTTGGGATCCGCCTGCAGCGAATTTCTGATCGCCTATAATGGCGCCCTGATCGAGAACATGCGCACCGGCATGACGGTCTTTGAACAAACGATCACCGTCGCCGGCTATCTGCAGGTGGCACAATTCGCTGCCAGCAGCCGCCTCTTCTGCTACGCTTACAGCCGTCAGGCCTGCCTGACCCCGGAACCGCATGCGGTGACCGACTGGGAAAACCAGATAAACGGCATTGATGTGCAGCTGACTGATTTCAGCCGCCTGGATCCGGCTATGCCTCTGATCAAGGCGATGGTCACCGGCGATCCGGATCTTCTCGACCAGTGTCAGGAGAATATTCCCGCCAACCTGGCCGGCCAGTTTACGATCCTGCGCTCCGCGCCGGAACTGCTGGAGTTTTTAAGCCCGCAAGCGAGCAAAGGCCGGGCGGTCAGCTATCTGGCCGGTATTCTTGGCATCGGGCGCCAGGAAATCATCTGCGTCGGAGATTCCGGAAATGACAAAGATATGATCCAGTATGCCGGCCTGGGCGTGGCGATGGACAATGCAACCGCTGAAATCAAGGCCGCAGCGGACTTTGTCACCCGCTCGAACGACAATCACGGGATAGCCCATTTAATCGATCAGATTATCGGATGAATTCGTTGAGAATCGATTGCGGGGGCACAATCGACCGGTCGGCCACCGGAATCCGCGCGCAAGCCCGCAGCAAATCCCGTGCCTCGGCCACGGCGGCTGGCAAATCGGCATAGCCTTGCTGGCTGCGCTTGTATATGGAACCGGGCAGGCTTCCGGTGTCATATTGCTCCAGCGACCGGAGCATGTGACTGGCGGCCAACGGCGCGATGACGCAGAATTCATAAGCCAGGCAGGAATTTATGTATTCATCGGCATTCGCCAGGTAAGACGGGAAAAAATGCTGTTCGGTCCGGTCGATCATCGGCCAGTAATCCAAAGTCGACAAGGCTGTCGAGCCGCGGTGCAGAACATCACGCGAAATCCGGCGCAGGATGCGCAGATCGCGGCTGCCCAGAAGCTGGCGGTCGGAGAGCAGGGCGCACCAGGGCATGATGAAAACACCCAGGTACCGCTCACGCGGCAATTGGCCGGCAATCAGCCCGGACAATCCATGCAGGCCCTCCACCAGAAGCAATTCGTCCGGCGCCAGGTTGATCTCGAAATTTTCCCGATAGACGCGCCGCCGCGTGACAAAATTAAAAGTCGGCATGCGGACGGTATCGCCGGCCAGCAGCGCCGAGAAGTCGGCCACCATCTGCTGTGTATCCAGCGTTTCAATGCTTTCAAAATCCGGGCGGCCCTGATCATCGTACCAGCTGGCCTCGACGTAATAATCATCCAAAGAAACCGTGCGGGTCGGACGCCCCCGGTTATTGAGAAATTCAGCCAGACGGTTGCAGAACGTAGTTTTACCCGAAGCGGTCGGTCCGGAAATAAACACCGCTTTGATGTGCCTGTGGTTGAGCACGCGGGCGGCCACCTGGCTGATCCGCTCCAGAAAACCGGTTTCGCAGTCGCTGACGAAGCGGGGCCATTTATTTACGCCAAGCTGGTTCTCCAGTTCATCGATGCTGATGATCTTCATCTGGCGCAGTTCTGCCATATACAAACCCCTTTCCCATCGAGCGCGGACAATCTTTTACCAGTTGCTGCCCGCACTTCTATTTTATTCTATCGACGGCGCGGATGCTACCGTCCGGCGCCGGAAAATCCGGCTCTTTCTCTATTGGGTAAATTGCCTCCGCAGGCAGCGATCTGTTATGATAAGGGTATCACAGATACGGTCGAAAGGACTCGATGCATCATGAATACCTTAGATATCCCCCGCCTGACCCAGTATGACATTCTGCCGGCTGCCCTGATCAACCAGTTCCCCTGGCCGGAAAACGATTACCGGCCGCGGGCTGAAGCCCGCGCTGCCTGGACACCGGATGCCCTGCACTTCTGGCTCACGGCCTGGGAAGCCGAGCCGCT
The DNA here is from genome assembly GCA_003532195.1 of Clostridiales bacterium. Lineage (GTDB taxonomy): Bacteria > Bacillota > Clostridia > Saccharofermentanales > UBA5734 > UBA8949. The sequence goes on along the minus strand of DOFA01000167.1, from coordinate 5,042 downwards.
GACCCGTTTCTTTGAGCACCAATCGCCGGTATATACCGACAGCTGCCTGGAGTTCTTTCTCAATGCCTGTCCGGATGCCGGCCGCCGTTACCTCAATTTCGAATTCAATTCGGCCGGGTCCCTGCTCCTCTACATCGGAGATTCCCGATACAGCCGCAAGTCCCTGAAACCGGCCGAACTGGGCCGTCTGAAGATCCGGGCCGGCCAGCAGCTGGACGATGAACCCAGGTGGCAAATTGCCTGTGTGGTTCCTTTGGATCTTCTGGAAGACCACTTTGGCCATTTGGCCTGGGGTCCCGGCCTGGTTATGGCCGGCAATTTTTATAAATGCGGTGACCAGACCGCGCAGCCGCATTGTGCGTGCTGGAATCCAATCACCGCATCCAAACCGGATTTTCATCGGCCGGAAGATTTCGGCCGTCTGATTTTAACTTGATCGCCGCCTGAAAGCACGAGGCTGAGCGGTCGTATCATTTTCCTTCAGTCTCAGGAGCTTTTTCCGAACCCAGGTAGCTGGGCAATTCCATGCCGGCCATTTTAAACATCTCGTTGAGCGGCGGGATCGATTTTAGCATGCCGGCGAGAAAGTTCGCTGTGGCCGGCGCTTTGCCGTCGCCGCCGGCAGAGTCCCAAACCGTGACTTTGTCGATCTTGATGTTCTTGATCGCCTCGACCTGGATTTTCATGAGTTCTTCCATCTTGTCGGCTATCAGCAGGCGCAGGGCATCGTTGGCATCGCCGCCGGCAGCGCTGACTACCTGGCCCAGACCGGCGGCCTGGCGGGTCAGGATTTCCTGCGTGCCGCGCGCCTGGGCTTCCATCTTCATGTACTGGCCGTCCGCCTCGCCCCGCGCCTGTCGGCGGATCCGCTCGGCTTCGGCTTCAGCCTGCAGTTCGATCTGGCGTTTGCTGATTTCAGTTTTAACCAGGATGTCGGCTTCCAAAGTGGCCTTTTCGCGTTCGGCGCGGACGCTCTCGGCTTTTTGTTCAGCCGCGTAGGATTCTTCAAGGGCTTTAGCGGCCTGGGACTTTTCCGCGGCCATGGCCCGGCGCAGCGCTTCTGCTTCTTTTTCCCTGCGGATGGCATTGGAAGCGGCAATCGCGGCTTTGGACTCGTTTTCGCCCTGGATGGCGGTCGAATCTGCCGCGGCGACCTGAATCCGCTGATCGCGGTGGGCGTTCGCTTCGCCGATCGCACCGTCGCGGTCTTTTTCCGCGACTGATTTCTTGGCGTCGTTGATCGCCTTGGCGGCAGCCTCTTTACCCAAAGCTTCGATATAACCGGATTCGTCGTTGATATCGGTCACGTTGACGTTGATCAGGCGCAGGCCGATTTTCTTCAGTTCAGTTTCCACATTGCGGGAGACCGCCTCCAGAAACTTATCGCGGTCGGTATTGATTTCCTCGATGTCCATGGTTGCGATGATCAGACGCAGCTGGCCGAAAATGATATCCTTGGCCAGTTCTTGAATTTCCGGGAGCCGCAGACCCAGCAGACGCTCCGCGGCGTTCTGCATGACGCCCTGCTCCGTCGAGATGCCCACGGTAAAGCGCGACGGCACATCAATTCGGATATTCTGGCGCGACAGGGCATTGGTCAGGTCAACGCTGATTGAGATCGGCGTCAGGTCCAGGTATTCGTAAGCCTGGATGACCGGCCAAATGAAGGAGGCGCCGCCATGGATGCATCGGGCCGAGCGGTTGGTGCCATCGGCGTTGTTGCCGACCTTACCGTAAATAACCATGATTTTATCCGAGGGGCATTTCCGGTAGCGGGATAAAAGAACTAAAAAAGTCGAAAAAGCAACAACACAGATGACAACAATCCAGAAAATGACAGACGGGGGCAAGGATGCGGCAGCAATGATCGGGATAGACATTTCATTCACCAAACCTTTCCTATTCATTCATTTTTATTCATTCCAGTCGTTTCAGGGCAAGGGGCGGACCAGCAGCCGCTCGCCGCGGCGGGCGATCACTTCAACCTGGCGGCCGGTTCCGATATCTTCCGGCTGGTCGGTCATGGCATCGATTTCCACCGACCTTTCCTGAAGGACCAGCGTGATCTTGCCGCTTCCTTTCAGGGCGCCGGGGATGCGCAGATAGACTTCGCCGGTCTTGCCGACGGCGTTGCCGATGTCAAGATTGCCGTTGCTTTGCAGGCCAAGCATCAGGCGGAACATCCATGCGACCAGCAACAGGGCGATGAATCCGATAATAAGGGCCAGGATTCCCGCCCAGGCGGGCGGCATGCCGACATCGATCAGCGCGATGCCAGCCCAGCCGCCAATCGCGAAGAACGCGACCAGGCCGCGGACTGTCAGCAGGCGAAGTCCGGTGTCGTGATAGGGCGCCAGGCTTTCATGCGCCGATGCGTCGTGCCCGGCCGGCAGGTCATGGCTCCAGCTGCCTGCGCTTCCGTCGTGCAGGCTGGCATCGTGCAGCTGGCCGTCATGCAGGCCGACATCGTGCAGCTGGCCGTCATGCAGGCCGACATCATGGGCGCCGCCCGCCAGGTCGCCGCCATGGGCAGCCGTGTCGTGGTCGCTGCCCATTCCCAACAATAGCAGAATCGTTTGAATGAACAGGATCAGCGTTGCCGGAATGGCTAAAATGGCAAATATTTGTTGGATCAACTCCAATCCGTTCCACCAGGTGATCATGGTATCTGCTCCTTTCGTTTAATCTGCGCAAGTATTCCGGTCGCCTGATCGCGCAGCTGCCAGGCGCCATAAGCCAAAACCATCGTCGTCAGGACCTGCTGCAGCAATTCGAGATTGGCTGTGTTGCCTGGCAAGCCGGCGGCAGCGAAAGGTTTTGTGACGGTTTCAATCCGGCCGGCGAGCTCCTGAGGGTCAAAATAGCTGGATTCAGGCAAATTCAGCACCACATCGCAAAAATAGAGGTAAAGCTCGCTGTCGTCGATCAGGTCATCCTGCTCGTCCGCCAGATTGTGGTTGATCGAGCTGAGCAGGGCGGTTATATCCTCCAGTGGCAGGATATGCCGCAGCAAAGCGATCAGGATGATCCGGCAGGTCTGGCGCCGGGTGTAACGCTTGTTGACCGGATTGGCGACAAAGCCGCGTTTAACCCAGTTTTGCAAAGTTGCGCCAGGTACGCCAACCATTTCGGCCAGCTGCGACAGATAAACCCCGCCCGTGATGGCAAATACGGCATTCAGCGTACACCGGTAATCTTGTCCGCCTTGCAGGTCCATTTGAATGTTGGTACCGGGCAAGCAGGACTTAACCATTTCATTAGCCTCCTTTTCTTAAGTTTTCATGATTATATCATACGGTCGCTTGAACTTCAATAGCATTTATATGAACTTTACAAATAGATCATAAATACGACCTGCGCCATCAATTGAAAAGATCCGCAGCCGAACCTGGCTGCGGATCTTCAGAGTCGGAGATCTTTACGGAAATGATCAGGTGTTGACTGCTGCCGCGCGAATATCTTCGGGGCGGATGCCGGATGCCGCTTCGAGGGTGATTGTCCGGCTTTCTCCAGGAAGCAGGTCGAAATAGTCATCCGATAAACGGATGGTGTCCGGCAGATTAAAATGAACCGCGTGCGCGTAGTTCTGGCTGAATACGGTCAAGGTCAGGTCCGGGCCGGAACTGTCGCAGCGGATGATTTCCAGCTTGGCCGGCGGCATCGCCGCAGCCGACTGGCGATAGGTGCCGGTGCGCAGGATTGCCGGCAGCAAACCGCTTGCGGCGGCCGGCTGAATATAGAGGAGTCCTGGGCCGTCTTTGCCGGCGTCAGGCTCGAATTCTTCAGGCGCGAATTCCAGAACCGGACGGCGGCTGAACGGCTCCAGCCGGATCTGGATCTGCCGGGTCCGCCGTTCGCCGCCAAAGCCGGCGAAACCATATTCTGCAGTGAACGCCACTGGCAGCGGGCCGTCGTTTATGCCGACCGCCCGGACCTTGCCGTCGCAAGCTCGCAAAATAAGCTTTGCCGGCGCGAGCGCCCGCTTGACGTAATAATAGGATATCTTCCGGGTCAGGTAATAATCGATAATCGTCCAGCCCGTTTCGCCCCAGCAGTCGTTATACATCCAGAACAGGCCGCCCCAGCAGTTCTCCTGATAACGGAAAGATTCCAGGGAGTATGCATACATCAGGCCCTGGCAGAGGCCGGCGTACAGCAGGTATTGGTCGGTATCCAGCTTGTCCGGATCAGTGTAATGATAGCGGATCCCGGCGGCGACCGTGTCGGCTTCAAATGTGTTTGTATGGTGCCGCCAGACCGAGCCGTCCACCTCGATCGGCGCGCCGCCAAAATATTTCTCTACCGATGAGCGCTTTGACGGGCCGATATAGCCATATTCCGAGATGAACTTGGCGGTGACCTTATCGTATTCTTCCGGTACAATCCGTTTCATCAGATCTGGGTTCATCATGCAGTCATGCCAGTGGTGCCGGTCGCCGATTTCCGGCCCGTTAGGATCCGCTCCGCCGTAGGGCGACGAATTCCAATAAGGAATCTCCGGGCAATTGCGCATAACGGCGGCCGGAGCCAGGGAATTATATATTTTTGCTCCGAAATAGCCGGTTTTCGGCCACCAGGAGGCAAATCCCCAATGATTTTCGTTATTGCCGCTCCAGAGAGCCAGCGACGGGTGGTTGGCAAGATGGCGCGTCTGGTATTCCAGCTCGTTTTCCACCTCGCGGACAAACCAGTCCTGGTCGTCGGGATATTCGGAACAGGCGAACATAAAGTCATGCCAGATCAGAATTCCTGCCTGATCGCAGAGGCGGTAGAAAATATCCCGCTCATATAATCCGCCGCCCCAGACTCGCAGCATATTGAAACCGGCATTTCCGGCTTCTTGGACCAGGGTGGCGTAGCGGCTGTCGCTGATGCGGCCATAAAGCGAGTCGGCCGGCACCCAATCGCCGCCTTTGCAGAATGTTCTGACACCATTGACTTTAAAAGCAAACAGGCGCTCAGAATCACCCAGCTGGGTCTGGTCAAGCTCCACTGTCCGGACGCCAAATTCCGTATGCCGGCAATCCGCGGCGCTGCCGCCG
>DOFA01000212.1 GCA_003532195.1 Clostridiales bacterium | reverse complement strand
ATGGCGGCCCGCCTGACCCTGCTGGTTTTGAACACAACGCTGTTCCTGACCCTGACGACGACTCCGGTGATGGTGTCCGATTCGGTTGAAAACCTGCTTGGCCCATTCAAAAAGCTGGGATTTCCGGTTCATGAAATGGCGATGATGATGTCGATCGCTTTGCGTTTTGTCCCGACTCTGCTCGAGGAGACCGATAAAATCATGAAAGCGCAATCGTCGCGCGGCGCCGATTATGATACCGGCGGCCTGGTCAGCAAAGCCCGCGGCTTGGTTTCGGTGCTGATTCCTTTGTTCGTCAGCGCGTTCAAGCGCGCCGAGGATCTGGCCGTAGCCATGGAAGCCCGCTGTTACCGGGGCGGACAGGGCAGGACCCGATTGAAAATCATGAAATACACCTGGCTTGACCTGGTCTTCGTTATTATCTTTTTGCTGGTGGCCGTTCTGCTTCTGGTCCTGCAGTATCTGCCGCGGTCATAGATGATGAAGACAGACAGGAGGAAGGCCAGGTGAGTGACCTGCAACGGCATATCGCATTGCTGACCGAGTACGACGGCAGCGATTTCTGCGGCTGGCAGACCCAGATCAACGGGCGAACGGTGCAACAGACGATACTTCAGGCGCTGCAGAAGCTGACCGGCGATAATGAACTGCGCCTGACAGGCTGCAGCCGGACGGACGCAGGCGTACATGCCACCGGCCATGTCAGCCACTTTGCCACGCGTTGCCGAATTCCCGCCGACCGGCTTCCCCTGGCCTTGAACAGCCATTTGCCGGCTGACGTCGCGGTCAGGGACGCCCGCGATGTCGATGCCGGCTTTCACGCCCGGTACCAGGCTCTCGGCAAAATATATTCTTACCGGATCTGGCATGATCCCTGCCGGCCGGCTTACGGGCGGCGCCAGGTCTGTCATGTGCCCGGTCCCCTGGATCTGGATCTGATGTGCCGCGCGATGCCCTGTCTGCTCGGTCGGCATGATTTCCGGGCTTTTATGGATGCCGGCAGCTGTGAGCGTAATCCAGTCCGCACACTGAGCCGGATCTCGCTGAACTGTCGGGGCCCGCTTATCATCATCAGAGTCCAGGGCGACGGCTTCCTGTACCATATGGTCCGCATCTTAACCGGCACGCTGCTGCTGGTCGCCCAAGGCAAGATGCCGCCGGAAACCATGCCCGACGTCCTGGCTGGCGGCAGCCGCAAGCTGGCGGGGAAAACCATGCCGCCGCAGGGCTTATGCCTGGAGAAAGTCATCTATGACCCGCCGCTGTTCGCGGAAAACGACCGGCCGACAGCCGGAGAAGGGGACGAGTATGCCTCATTTACGCTGGAATGACCGAACCAATATGACCCTGTTGATGGACTTTTATGAACTGACGATGTCCAAGGGCTATCTCGACCAGAGCCTGGAAAGTACAATCGCCTATTTCGACCTGTTTTTTCGGGCTATCCCCGAAGATGGCGGTTATGCAATCATGGCTGGCATCGACCAGATGATCGACTATATCCAGGCTTTACAATTTACGGAGGAAGACTTGAAATACCTGGAATCAATCCAGGGGTTCGATCAGCGCTTCCTGGACTACCTGCGCGGCTTCCGATTCACCTGCGATATCTGGGCGGTGCCGGAAGGCACGCCGATTTTCCCCGATGAACCGATTGTCAAAGTCCGCGGTCCGATTATCCAGGCGCAGATGATTGAAACCATGCTGCTGACAACCATCAATCACCAGAGCCTGATCGCCACCAAAGCTTCACGGATCGTCCGTGCCGCCAAAGGGCGGCCGGTCCTCGAATTTGGATCGCGCCGGGCCCAGGGCTGCGACGCGGCGGTTCTCGGCGCCCGGGCGGCCTACATTGCCGGCGCTGCCGGGACATCCTGCACGATTTGCGGGCAGCAATTCGGCATCCCGGTTGTCGGGACCATGGCCCACAGCTGGGTGCAGACTTTCCCTTCTGAATACGAAGCATTCGCAGCCTATGCCCGCTCATTTCCCGAAAACACCGTTCTGCTGGTCGATACTTATAATGTATTGCAGTCCGGCGTCCCCAACGCCATACGCGTTGCCCGGGAAGTCCTGGAACCGGGGGGGCAGAGGCTGCGCGGCATCCGCATCGACAGCGGCGACCTGACCTATCTGACGATCCAGGCCCGGGAAATGCTGAACCAGGCTGGTTTGCAGGACTGCAAGATCACGGTCAGCAATGCCCTGGATGAATATATCATTCGGGAATTGCTGCTGCAGGATGCGGCCGCCGATTCATTCGGCGTCGGCGAACGCCTGATTACATCCCGGGCGGAACCAGTTTTTGGCGGCGTCTATAAATTGGCGGCGATTGAGCAGGGCGGGCAGATTATGCCGCGGATGAAGTTCTCCGAGAACACCGGTAAAATCACCAATCCCGGCAATAAGGAGGTCTGGCGCTTCTATGACCAGGCCACGGGAAAAGCGATCGCCGACCTGATTTGCCTGGCCGGCGAAGAAATCGATGAAAGCCAGCCATACGAGATCTTTGATCCGTTTCACACCTGGAAACGCAAGGTTCTGACCCACTTCACCGTCCGCAGGCTGCTCGAGCCGGTTTTCATCCACGGCACATTGAATTACCGCCGGCCGTCGATCGACGAATGCCGCAATACCTGCAGCCGCGAGCTGGATCGTCTCTGGGAATCTGTCCGCCGGTTTGAAAATCCGCAAACCTACTATGTGGACTTGTCCCAAAAGCTTTGGGATATAAAGGATCAACTGCTGCACGAAAACAAACAACTTATATAGAAATGAGGATCTATTCACATGACAAAAGCGACTTTAACCATGGAAAACGGCGACCGGATCGTTCTCGAACTGGATCGTGCCCAGGCGCCCCTGACAGTGGCCAATTTTATTAAACTGGCCCGGGAACACTTTTATGACGGCTTGATCTTTCACCGGGTTATCCGCGGTTTCATGATTCAGGGCGGCTGCCCCCAGGGCACCGGCACCGGCGGTCCCGGCTACCAGATCAAAGGTGAATTCCGCGCTAACGGAACCAACAACCAGATCCGGCACGAACGGGGCGTTATCTCCATGGCGCGGGCCATGGATCCGGATTCTGCCGGCTCACAGTTTTTCATCATGCACCAGAACGCGCCGCATCTGGACGGGCAATACGCCGCTTTTGGCCATGTAACCGAAGGCATGGATGTCGTCGACCAGATTGCCTCGGCCCGGACCGGCCGTCAGGACCGTCCGCTGACTGAGCAGAAAATCAAATCGATTACCATCGAAGATCCCGCGGAAGGTCCCGCTCAGGATCTCGCTTAAGGTCCCGCGGAAGATTCCGCCGGTCAGGATTCCGGCACAACCAGCGAATAAGCCTGGTTGGTCAGCGCCTTGACCAGGGCTGGGTTATCCGGTATGGCATTGTCAAAATCCAGGCCGCTCCGCCCTTCATCGCCGGGATCGTGAAAATCTGATCCGGAAATGGCCGGCAGAGAAAATTTCTGCGCCCAGCGGCTAGCGATATCATTGCGTGAATCATGGCGCGGATTGGCATTGAAGGTTTCGTAACCGTCCAGCCATTGCGGGTTGACGATGGTCATGCTGTTGCGCAGGGGATGCGCCTGAAAGACCAGGAGGTGATGCTTCCGGGCCAGCTGATGGAAGGTTTTGATGTTCATCTGGTACAGGCAGGGATTATCGGTGAGAAAACGCCGGTCCAGCCCATAAACCAGATAATCGTTGTTGTTTTCCGCAAAACGGATTTCCATACCGAGCAAGATTGTCAGATTCAACCGGGCGCCGATTTCCGATGCCAGGATAAAACCGGCCAGATAGCGGTCGACCTGCTGTTTCCAGCTCAAGCTGGCGATCTCTTCAAAAAACTGCGGCGCGTAATGGTCAGTTACCACAATCCCTTCATATCCCAGATCATGGTAAGCCGGAACGGAGCGGCTGGCGGACACCGAAGCGCAACTGCTGACTTCGCTGGTATGGAAGTGCATTTCAAAGCGATGAGCGTTCATGATCGTCGTCTCCTGTCCTTTTTCGCGCGAATAACGGGCGAAAACCGGAATACATGCTATTTTACCACAGATATAGCCAAAATTTTCTTGCTATTACCAGATTTCTGTGATAGTATGTGCGCAGGTCATCATCTTGAATGGATCATATGTGTTAAGAGCCTACTTCCGAATCGGGAAGGCAAATCTCCAATCCATGGATCGCCAATTCAATATCATGCCCGAATAATTTAAGGAGGCATTAACACATGCCAGACAAAACCATCACTTGCAAAGACTGCGGAGCCCAATTCGTTTTCAACGAGAGCGAACAAGCTTTCTACAAAGAGAAGGGCTTCGAGAACGAACCGCAGCGCTGCCCCGATTGCCGCAGAGCCCGTAAGCAGCAGCGGAACAACAGCCGCTACAACAACAACAGCTGGTAAAAATCACGTCCCAAACGACCGGTACCTCAGCCTGAGGATTAGCAGAATACGCCAATCAGCAGGTCATAGCTACACCAGCTGTTTCTTGGAAATGTGAACGATTATTCAGCCGAAAGACTGTCAGCATCAACTGGCGGTCTTTTTGTTCGCCCGTACGTTTGTTGGCTTGGGCCGCCACCGCCGGTGCCGCTATCGATTCACGGTTATTTCTCGGCCAGAATCAGGGGCACGATCATTTCTTCGGCGCATAAACCGGCATGATGGCCCTTGAAGGTGTTGCGCGGCCGGTTGAACAGACTGCGGTAGCGAAGTATGGTTTGACCGATGGCGCAAGCGAGGTAACACCCGAGGAAGTCATCCACCTTGCGCTGGGGCTTGCCGGGTCCGAACAATCCCCGTTCATAAACTTCTGAACGCGGCAGCAGCAGAAAGCAGTCCCCGAACAGATCCTGGAAGGCCGCCGCAAAATAATCTCTTTTAGCCGGCTTGACAAAAAGGGATGCCGCCCGCGACTCCAGTGAAGGCGGCAGGATCAGGCATTCGTTGAGATTCGGGTAGTCATCCAGGTAGATCTCACGTTCGACCGCGATCTGGCCATGATCCGCGGTAATCAGGATCTGGACGTCTTCCAGGCTGCGGAAAAGATCGGCCAGGATCTGGTCGCTTTGTAGCAGATCCTGCCGCACCGCTTCGCTGCCGGGACCTTCGTTGTGCATCAGCGTGTCCGGTTCATGCCAGTAGGCCAGAACCAGCTGCGGCCCTTCCAGGGCGCAGAGCTCACTGATCCGGGCGGCCATCCGGGCCAGACTGTCCACACCGTTCGGATCAAAAGGCGGCATGACCTTATGGCACTGGAGGATTTCCGGCTGTTCCTGGCTTAGCCGCTGGGAGATATCGGCATAAGGCAGCAGCAATTTGGCGGGCGACGGCGAAATAATCGCACCGCTGTAACTGTCGCGGTCGAGGAACAAATCGACGATCCGACCAAATTCACGAAACCAGGCGTTCCAGCCCAGCCAGCCGTGTTCAAGCGGCGATAAGCCGGAGAGCAGGGTAGTCGTGGCTGCGGCCGTTGTGCAGGGGTAAACGGAGGATATGTCGGCGACCTGATGCTGGCGCAGAAAACTGTCTTCAGGCAGCATTTTTCGCAGACAGGCGCTGCCCAGCCCGTCGAGAATCAACATAACCCGGTTTTTCCGAGGTTGGCTCAGGAAAGCGTCAGCTTCCGGCAGTCCGGCATGCGGGCATTCCAGATCCAAATGGTGCAGAATCGACGCTGCCAGATTGAGAATGCTACGGTTATAATCCGGAAACATTACCTGCATGATCCGTCCTCCAGACTGCAGAGCGCAATCGGCTGGAGCTGACTGCTGCCAGCGGGCGGGTGCCTCTGCTTTCAGGATACTCCGTCCGGATGGCCGTTGCAAGCTGTGCCCTCTGCCGGGCGGTGGCAGTCGAGATGTGAGCGGTGGCAGTCGAGCAGTCGAGGCGTAATCAGATCTGGACGTCCATGGACTGGCGTGTCCTGGCCGACTTAAAAGCGGCGTCGATGATCTGCATGGTCCGCCGCACGCTTTCCGGCGTCACCAGCGGCTGAACCTGGCCCTGGCAGGCTGATACGAGATTCTGATAAAAGGTGCGGGACGCGTCGGGCACTTGCGGCAGATCGTGGCGCTCAACCTGTTCGGGCTTAAGCGGCGCCATGGTCCGGCTGGTCCCGACCAGGGGGTCGATGCCATGTGACACTTCGACCGTGGTATTTTTGTTTATTTTCGAGATCCGGCCGGTCTTTGCCGAGAAATCATCGATCCGCAAAGTGCCGGAATCGCCATAGACAAACCAGCGCGGCAGTTTCTCGAGCGCAAAGACGCCGCATTCCGCATGGGCGGACGACTGATCGTCAAAAATCAGATCGAGCTTAAAATAATCATCCACAGCCGGTGTATTGACCGACCAGGTCTGGGCCATGACCTGAACGACCTGGCGGCCGTCAAAGAGCTGCAGCAGCTGATCGACCTGGTGCACGCCCCAGTCGTACAACATGCCGCCGCCATAAGCCGGGTCGGCCCGCCAGCCAAAGACGATGCCGCGTTCGCCCAGGACCCGCGATTCCACAGCGACCGGCTTGCCCAGCCAACCGTCGGCGATTGCTTTTTTTAGAGCCAGATAATCGGCGTCCCAGCGGCGGTTCTGATGAACGGTGAAGATCTTGCCGGTTTCCCTGGCAACGCGGATGACTTGATCCAGTTCATCGGTATTCAAGGTGACCGGTTTTTCACAAAGGACGTGTTTGCCGGCCTTCAAGGCCTCAATCGCATAACTCTTGTGGAACTGGTTGGGCGTGGCGATGATGACCAGATCGAGATCCGGCTGAGCGAGAAACTCCTGGCGGCTGCTGTAAAATATCATGTTGTCAGCTTCCGCGGCGACTTTTTTACCGGTATCGATATCGTGTGCCGATGTGACTTGTATGCCATCCGTTGCGTTGATTTTCTGCAGGTGGCAACCGCCCATGTAGCCCAATCCAAGAATTCCTGCCCTGATCATATCACTGTTCTCCTCGTGCAATAAATGCTCCAGAACCATATGTAGCACTTTACATGGTTTTTTGCAAGAGAAAAAGGAGATTTGTCGCCGGACGGAGCCCAATTTGCACAATCATTGCGCTATAATGTTAAATGAAACATTCCTCCCGCCGGGTGTGAATGAGGAATAACCTTAAGGAGCGTGATCATCATGAGCCAATCCGAGCCAACTTTAAGCTATCTGGAACAACTGCGCCATGTCGGTTCCCTGGAACAGCTTTATTTTGTCCGCCGACTGACGCTGCAGGAGGGACCCGGCGCCGGTGTCCGGCTGATTGAAGTCGGCACGTCGGCCGGCCTGCGGGCTGTTTTTTGCGAAAGCCGGGCTCTGGATCTCTATGAATTGAACTACCGGGGCGTCAACCTGGGTTTCCTCAGTAAAAACGGCCTGATCGCCGGCCGCGTCCAGAATGTGGAAGGCGAATTTACGCCGACCTGGCCCGGCGGATGCCTGGTTACCTGCGGCCTGCGCAATGCCGGCAATCCCTGCCGCCACAACGGCGAGTACCATCAGGCGCATGGCCGGATCGCCGGCATGCCGGCTGAACAGGTCAGCGTCGATCTGGATCCGCAGAACGGCAAATTGGTGATCAAGGGCGTGATGCGGGAATCCGCCCTGTTCGGACACAACTTGATTTTGCGGCGCCGAATCGAGATCGGGCTGCAGGGTGCATCTGTGTCCTGGCAGGATACCGTTGAGAACCAGGCTGCCGAAGCGGAGCCTGTGATCATGCTTTATCATTTCAATTTTGGCTATCCGTTCCTGTCCCCGGCCTTGCAGCTGAGTTTCCCCGCCGGGCAGGTCATCCCGCGCACCGATGCAGCGAAAAAAGGCCTGGCGGAATTTGACCAGATCTGCGAACCGGTCGACGGCTATCCCGAGCAGGTATTTTTCCACCTGCCGCACGCCGTCGGTACGGCGGAAAGCCTGGTCCGGCTGCACAATCCGCATCTGGGCCTGACAGCTAACCTGACCTTCGACAAAAACGAACTGCCGGTCCTGGTACAGTGGAAATCCATGAAATCAGGCGACTATGCGCTGGGCATCGAGCCGGGGACCAGCCGGATTCGCGGCCGTGCGGAAGAACTGGCAGATGGATATGATCAAATCCTGCCAGGTTTCGGCCAGCGCAACTTCCATCTCAGCCTGAAGCTGGAATAGCCAGGAAGCAGAAAAAGCGATGCCCTGGTTACCGTATACGAGATACACTGCTCTAGATGCCGAAAAATCCGTGCGGTTCGCCTTTGCGTTTTTGCTGCAGCAAATTGAACAGCAGAACGTACTTATAGGCAGACCGCTTGGATTTGGAGCGGAACTCAAAGACCTGGGATTCCGTCGTTGTGAATTGCAGCGTTTGCGGGCCGTGCACGATGACGCGGCTGATCTGCTGCAGCGGGAATTCCTTCAAGCCTTGCTGAATGACAAAACTCAGCCGGTCGGCAAAAAGCATCAGCCGGCCTTCGCCCAGCTTGATCGAGCGGCGGGCGCGGACGCAANNCGCAATTGAACAGAGTCTCGCCCTCGTCGGTAAAAATCGGCTGATTGCCGGTCAGGTCGATTTTCTCCGGCTCATCGAGCATGGCGATCAGGGCTTGCTTCTGCCAGTCGTCCCAGGCAGCGACCGTATCCAGGAAAGCGCCGTCCCGTTGTTGCTGTGCCGTCCAGGGATCGTCCGGCTGGAAAAATCCGAACTCGTCGTAGCGGACTGCCAGGCCGCAGGAGCAGAAAAACCGGTCCTCGCAGCTGTGCAGCGTCGCCAGCCGGCCGCATTTCGGGCACACAAACAGGGCCCGCTCGAGCGCTTCAGCCAGCCGCTTGCCATGATATCGGACCCTGCGGTCTGAACGCTGTTCGGCAAAAGCATCCAGGCTGAGATCCTGACGAATGATTTCGTTGATCGCTTCCGGCGTCATCTCCGCCAGCTGGTCCGGCTCAATCTGCCGCACCACCCGGCCCTGCATCAATCCTTTACGCTTGTACAAAGCCCAGCGCGGGAAAGACATATAGCCGCCTTCGTAGCGATAGATCAGGACCGTGCTTTTCAGCTGGCGGACAAGCTTGCCGGTTGATGGCGGGAACCAGCCGGTCCGTCCGTTGAAGGACCGGTTGCCCTCCGGAAAGAGGCAGACTGCCCCGCCGTCTTTCATGACCGACATGATCGTCCGGATCGTGCGCAGATCGATCTGCGACTTGACAATCGGAATCGGCGCCACCAGAAAGCGGATGATCGAGCTGACAATTCCCAGCCGGAAGATATGGTCGCTGGCGACAAAAAAGATCGGCCGCCGGAAACTGATCGACAGCATAAACGGATCCATCGCGCAATTGTGGTTGGCCAGGATCAGGACCGGTTGCCCCGGAGGAAGGTCGGGTGCCGGCTGGGCATGGTAATGGTAGGCGTTTTTCAGATAGAGGCGGAACGCCGGCCGTAAAAGGCAGAACAGCACATTATGACGCAACTTGATCACTGGGTTTGGATACTCCTGTTTCGCAGCATGCCGGGACGGCAATTGGGCTATTCATGAACTAGATTTCAGTATACAGGAAAACATCCGGCGCTTCATGACAGATTTGCAAATTTATATTGTTGCGAGAGCAGCCGGAACTGCATTTTTACACAAACTGTGGTAATCTGCTCAATAAGAAAGAACGCTCGGGGGTCCGCCGGCATGAAGAACCAGATTCTGCTCATCCTAAAATCGAACACGGGTTTTGTCTCCGGCGAAGACTTGAGCCGCCGACTCGGCGTCTCCCGTACCGCGGTCTGGAAAGCGGTTAAAGCGCTGCAGCAGGCCGGTTATCCGATCGAGGCCGTCACCCGCCGCGGATATCGCCTGGCGGGGAACGCCGACGTCCTGTCGCAGGAGGAAATTGAAAACAGCCTGGCTGAACGCGATTTAAGCAAATGGATCAAGCAGGTCCATTATGTTCCGGTTACGGATTCGACCAATCAAATGGCCCGTGAGGCTGCCGGAGCCGGCGCTCTTGATGGCAGCTTGTTTGTTGCCGGCTGCCAGACGAGGGGCCGCGGCCGCCTTGGCCGTCGCTGGCTGTCCAGCGACACACAGGGTCTCTGGTTTAGCCTTTTGCTGCGGCCGTCGGCTGAGCCGGCGGCGCTGGCGCCGATAACCTTGTTTGCCGGGCTGTGCGCGGCGCAGGCTTTACAGCAAACCCTGGGTCTGAATATCGGTTTGAAATGGCCCAACGACTTGGTCGCGGCCGGGAGCGGCCGTAAAGTCTGCGGTATCCTGACCGAAATGATGATCGAAGAGAACCTCGTCCATTCGGTCATCATCGGCATCGGCCTGAACGTCCGGACAGCCGAATTCCCGGAAGAAATCCGTGACTCGGCGACCTCCCTGTTTATGGAGAGCGGGCGCCTTTTCAGCCGGTTGGAGGTGCTGGCCGCGATACTGGAAATCCTGGCTGCCCGGTACCCCGAATATCGGAACACCGACAGCTGGCTGGGTGATTACCGCCGTCTTTGCCTGACTCTGGGGCAGGATGTTGTGATTCATGACAGCGCCGGCAGTTCCTGGACCGGAAGGGCGGAAGACCTGAATGCCGCCGGCGAGCTGGTGGTAATCGACCGCGATGGCTGCCGCCGGGTCGTGCGTTCCGGTGAAGTCAGCCTGCGGAAACCGGGCCAACCTCAGCTGATTGTTTAATATTGTTAACCGCTAATTCTATATCAGGTTGACAATTTGCGGCTGTCCTTTTATAATCCCTCTCATCAAGCGGTTTACAGCCGATAACGGCTCGCATCTAATCCGTTTGCCGGGGGCAGGCATGAAAATAAAAATCCAGGACATGACTCTGATCGCTTTATTTACTGTCCTGACCATCGTCAGCGGCAAGATTGCCGTCCCGATCCTGACCATACCTTTTACACTGCAGCTGGCAGTCAGCCTGCTTGCCGGCATTTTGCTGGGCGCCGGCCGCGCCATGCTGTCCCAGGGTTTATACATCCTGATTGGTTTGCTGGGGCTGCCGGTCTTTGCCGCCGGCGGCGGACCGGCTTATGTCCTGCAGCCGACATTCGGTTATCTGCCGGGCATGATGCTGGCTGCCGGGCTGGTCGGCTGGCTGGCCGACCGGTCTCTTCGCCGGCACGCCGAATTGAAATTTAGCCGCCTGATGCCTGTTAGCCTGGCGGGCGTGGCGGTCACCTATTTATGCGGAGTTGGCTATCTGTATTTGATCAAGAACTTTTACGCCGGCACGCCCGTCACCCTGTTCAAGGCCATCCAGGCCGGCATGCTGCCGTTTTTGATCGTCGATATGCTGAAAGCAGGCCTGGCTGCCTGGGTCGGCCCGCGGCTGCGCCGGCTGGCGGGGAATGCCAAACCGGCGCAGTAATCGGGGTTAATCGGAGGTAAACGAGGATGATCAGGCGGGCGCAAAAGCGGTTTTACGGCCCGGCCGGCCCGTCATATTGAACCTGGCGGACGGTTGAATAGGCTTTCGTGCCGTCGTTGAAAACATAAGTGATGCTGATGTAATAGCTTTCACCGGGAATCAAGTAAGGAGGATCGCCGAAAGAACCGCCCTGGTACGCATCGCTGTTGTTGATCAGATAAGCATTCGCAGTCCGGTCACAAAGATAGGTCAGGTATCCGTCGTCCGGATACTTCGGTTCGGCAACGGTGGGGCTGACCACGACTTTATAATAATTCAAGCTGCGGCTTTCCGGACTGGCCGTCCAGTTCAGCTGAATGCCGGCCGAATCCGCGGCGGCAGCCAGCTCGGGGCTGAATGCTTCTTCAGCGGTTGTCTCGGCAGTCGTGCAGGTCGTCGGTGCCAGATACGCCGGCCCGTAGTATTTCAGGTACAAGGTGTTGGAATAAGATTTGGCTGACTCCTGATAGACATAGGTGATGCTGACGTAATATTTTTCGCCGACAGTCAGNNCTGCAAATCGCATACAGGTAGCCGTTGTCGGGATATTTCGGCTGGCTGACCGACCGGCTGATCACGACTTTATAATAAGCCAGTGTTTTGCTGGTCGGGGCGGCGGTCCATTGCAGGCGCCAGCCGGAACTGTCATTGACGGCTGACAGCTGGAGTTCGTTCTCATTTTGGGTAGTCGCCGGGGTGGTCGCACGTGTGGTGGCCTGGGTGGTGGCTTTAGTGGTGGCGGCGGTCTGGGCGATTGTTTCTGCCGGTGCTGTTTCTGCAGTTGAAGTAACCTCAGATGTGGCATCGGTTGTCGGCGCGGTTGTTTCCGCGGACGTGAAAACCGGTTCGGTTTCGATGACCTCAGACAGGCTGCCGGTGATTGGTTCCGTGGCAGGCGCGGACGGATCGGCGGTGTCAGCCAGCAAAAGCCCAATCAGATCCTGCAGCGGCGATTGACGGATATCGTCGGCATCCAGGCTCAGCTGCCGTTCCCGGGCCCGGTTAAGCAGGATCTGCCGCCCGATGGAAAGTCCGTTGGCCAGAGCTTGCTCCCGGATCTTGGGATCGGTGTCATAGAGCACGCTGACATTCAATCCCTGGAGAGCCGACAAATGATCCCCAGCCTGCATGCCGTTCAAAGCCATCAGGATATCGGCGAAATCGCGGTCGCGGCTGGTCAGGATTGCCGAGATCAGCAGCTCGTCCAATTGCTCCGGATAATTTTCCCGGACCAGGGTGACCCAGCGGCTGATTGCTTCATCATAGGTGAGCCCGGTCAGGTCAATTTGCTGGAGCAGCTCCCAGGCGTCAGAATTCATCGGTTGCACGTTCGTGACGACCCGATGGTCATTTAAGGTGAATTCCACGCTGGGATTGATGTCCAGCGACAGGTAAACCGTGCCGGCCTGCGGCAGAACCAGCGCCGAGAGAAGAAATCCGGTGCAGACCAGGAGCGCCAGGCAGGCGGCTGCCAGCGCCGGAACCAGCCAGCGCCGACGGCTGGCTGCTGCCGCCGGGATTTCCGGCAGCTGAATCGATTGGCCGACGAACATATCTTTGCGGACCGGGATACGTACCAGGCTGCATTCGTTGGTAAAAACAAAAGCGTTCCGGGACTGGATCTCCATAACAATACCTTGTCTCATTGGGATTCCTCCTTGCCGTACATAGCCAGGCAGGCTTTGATCACTTCCAGGCCACTGTCCAGCAGCAAAGCCAGGAAAATAATGTTTGTCCGGTTGCGTTCGATTGTTTTGAGGGGAATCGGGGAGCGGCGGGCCAGATCGGCGGCCGGCAAGCGGTACTCCCGCGTGAAGCGTCGTTTTAGATCAGGCTCGGCCAGCAAGATCCGGGCTGCCCGGATGCAGGTTAATCGCGCGTCGCGATGGTGGGGGAACCGTTTGGCGATATCGGACAGGGTCAGATTGTAATCCAGCAGCCGCATCCTGAAACGGACCAGTTCCTCTTCAATTTCCATGTTCTCCCAAATCTGTTCGCCCGACTGGCCGACCAGGTTCTCGGCGAAGTCTTCGCCCTCTTCGCCGGCGCACTGGCTGAAAGTCAGAACCTGGCGATGCTTGCGCTGCTGACGCAGCCAGTCGATGATCCGCCGGTTGATGACCAGGCCGGCATAGCGCAGAAACGGCACATGGGTCTCAGAGCGATAATGGTCCAGGGCATCATTGAAAGCGGTCAGGGCAACGCTGAATTCGTCGGCCTGCTCGATGGCCGGCAGCTGCAGCATCCGCCACAGAACGCCTTTGATATAAGGCAGGCAATCAGTGATGACCTGATTGCGCAAATCACTGTCGCCAGCCTGGATTCGCCGGATTTTCTCCTCCAGGCATTCAGAGCCGCCCGACTGCCCGGTTAGGGTTCTTTCCTCAGCAAGGACATCCTGCAGGGCTGTCATGAGCTGAAACATATCCTGGTCCTCCTGTCGCCGATCGATATCGGATCAATGTATGTGCGGGAGCTCTCAATGATTAATACGTTAGCCGCGGAGCGTATCTGAGGGTATTTTTGAAAAAACATTCTTAATTATACAGCAAATGTCATATATTGTCATTATTTACTAAAATATTAAATAGAAAAAAGCCCGGATGGCAAGCGTTTCCCGGGCCAGTGGCATAGTTTTTGAAAGAGTAGGAAATTTAACTGTTATATTCTCAGGATCCGATCGGCTTCGGCAAGCATGCGGATAATCTGGATTTTCTGAGGGCAGGCTTCCTCGCAATGGCCGCAGGAAACACAATGGCTGGCATCGCTGCCGCGCCGGATATGGCCGCCGTAGCTCTTCTGTGCCGCTTCCAGATCGCCGTTCAAGGCATAGCGGTTATAAATCCGGAAGATATCCGGAATCGAAACGCCGGAAGGGCAGGGGACACAATAATTGCAACCGGTGCAGCCAACCTTCAGCTTCTGGCGGTAGAGGTCCTGGACTTTGCGGATCATTTCTTCATCCCCGGCAGTCAGATGACTGGATCCGATCGCGTCAAAGATGCGCAGGTTGTCCTGCAATTGGTCCATGGTGCTGACGCCGCTCAGGATAACCCGAACCTGCGGCTTGTCGGCCAGCCAGCGGAAAGCCCATTCAACCTGGCTGCGCTTGAATTCCGCGTTGGCCCAGACTGCCTGGACATCCGGCGGCGGTGCGGCCAGCATGCCGCCGCGCAGCGGTTCCATGACCACGACGCCGATGCCGCGCTCGGCAGCATAACGCATCCCGGCCAGCCCGGCCTGGTACTGGCTGTCCAGCAGATTGAGCTGGATCTGGCACATGTCCCAGGGATAGCTGTCGACGATCTCTTTAAACGCAGGCAGCTGGTCATGAAAGGAAAAGGCCGCACAGCGGATTTCCCCGGATTTCTTTTTCTGATCCAGGAAGTCAAGCACGCCAAGGTCGCGGACTTTCGCCCAGGAGTTGCGATCCAGCGCGTGCAGCAAATAAAAATCCAGATGGTCGGTTTGCAGCCTTTCCAGCTGGGCATTGAAGATCCGGCTGAAATCATCCGCCGTTTTGACTTCCCAGACCGGCAGCTTGGTGGCCAGGTTGACCCGGTCACGGTATCCGTCGCGCAGGGCCAGTCCGACGACCTTTTCGCTGGCTCCGCCGTGGTAGCCCCAGGCGGTGTCGATATAGGTCACGCCATGGTCGATGCCATAGCGGATCATGCGAATCGCTTCTGCGACATCGACTTTTGCGCCGTCGACCTGCCCTTCCGGCTGCGGGATCAGCGGCAGCCGCATACAGCCAATGCCGAACAGCGAGGCACGGATGCCGGATCGCGAGAATTCTCTGTATTCCATGTAAGGTCCTCCTCTTGAGGAATTTTTTTCACTTTACCTTGACAATCTTATCATACTCGCTTTATTGTATAAAGTAGTTACATTCGAGTCATAAAGTTACAAAAAAGATACTAATGGAGTAGTTGATTCTGGGAAAGCGAGGTTTCATGATGACCGAACAAAAAATGGCAACCCTGGACAAACCCGCGCCGGATTGCGTGGAATGGAGCGGCCCGATCGAGTGCTCGATCGAGAAAGCCCTGGATATCCTGGGCGGGAAATGGACCTTTTTAATCATTCGCGACCTGACCTGCGGAACGCGCCGCTTTGGTGAACTGCGCAAGTCCCTGGCCGGCATCAGCCCCAAGACGCTGACCTCGCGCCTGAAGGAACTTGAGCGCAAGGACATTGTCCGCCGCGCGGCCTTCGCCACGATACCGCCGACCGTCGAGTACTCCCTGACCGAAAAAGGCCGCAGCCTGCTGCCGATCATCAAGGCCATGAAACTCTGGGGCGCCCAGTGGGGCTGACTGCACGCAAAGAAAGAAGGAGAAGCGTATGAAGATAGGTATTTATTATGCCTTTTGGGAGCAGCAATGGCAGGCCGATTACCGGTACTATATCGCCAAGGCCGCGCGCCTGGGATTCGACATCCTGGAGATCGCCTGTACGCCGCTGCCGGCCTATTCGCGGCAGCAGCTGACTGAAATCAGGGATCTGGCGCGGGACTGCGGCTTGACCCTGACTGCCGGCCACGGCCCGTCCGCGGGCCAGAATCTCGGTTCGCCCGATCCGGCCATCCGCAAGCAAGCCGTGAATTTTTACACCGATCTGCTGCAACGTCTGCAGATTCTCGACATCCATATCCTCGGCGGCGGTATCTATTCCTACTGGCCGGCAGACTATTCCCAGCCGGTGGACAAAGCCGGGGATTGGGCGCGCAGCGTCGCCGGGATCCGGGAAATCGCACCGGTCGCCGCCAACTGCGGCGTGACTTTGTGCCTTGAGGTGCTGAACCGCTTTGAAGGCTACCTGCTGAACACAGCGGAGGAAGGCCTGGCCTTTTTACAGGAAGTCAACCATCCGGCTGCCGGACTGATGCTCGATACCTTTCACATGAATATTGAAGAGGACGATCTTTGCGCCGCTATCCGTCTGGCTGGCCGCCGGCTCAGCCATTTTCACATCGGCGAATGTAACCGGAAACTCCCCGGAACAGGGCGGATGCCCTGGCAGGAAATCGGACGGAGCCTTAGCGAAATCGGCTATCAGGGGGCCGCGGTGATGGAGCCGTTTATCCGGATGGGGGGCCAGGTCGGTTCGGACATCAAAGTCTGGCGCGATTTGAGTAACCGTGCCGACGAAGAGGAATTGGACCGCGCCGCTGCCGCATCTTTGCAGGATATGCGCCGGCTGCTGGGCGATCAGTATTTAGAAAGTCCGCCGTACGTGGACTAATGTGTCTTTGTTAGAAGGACATAAAAAATAAGCGACACACCTATTGCATTCATAAAAGGCGAATACTATAATAAATATGCCTTTATAACGGGGATTACAAGAGATTGCAGTTGGGCGGTGTATCTATATGGCGGACAAAATGCTGGCTTTGGTCAAATCACGTCCGGAACCGGGCATCTGGCTGGAAGAGATTCCAAGGCCGGAGGCCGGCAAGAACGATGTACTGGTTAAAATACGGAAAACCGCCATATGCGGCACCGACGTCCATATTTTTGCCTGGAATGAATGGGCGCAGCGGACTGTGCCGGTTGGTATCACAATCGGCCATGAGTTTGTCGGCGAAGTCGCCGGCTGGGGCGAGAACGTCGTCGGTTATAAAATCGGCGAACGGGTATCGGGCGAAGGGCATATCGTTTGCGGTTCCTGCCGCAACTGCCTGGCCGGACGGAGGCACCTGTGCAAAAATACCAGCGGCATCGGCGTCAATCGGGATGGCGCGTTCGCCCAATATCTGGCCATCCCGTCCACCAATGTCTGGCATTGCCATCCCGGCATCCCGGATGACCTGGTCGCCTGCTTCGACCCCCTGGGCAACGCGACCCATACGGCTTTAACCTACGACCTGGCCGGCGAGGATGTCCTGATTACCGGCGCCGGACCGATCGGCATCATGGCCGCGGCCATCTGCCGCCACGTCGGCGCCCGCTACATCGTCATTACCGATGTCAACGACTACCGGCTGGAGCTGGCCCGCCGCATGGGCGTCACCCGGGCAGTCAATGTCACCCGGACCTCGCTGGCCGCCGTAATGGACGAACTGCAAATGAAGGAAGGCTTCGATGTCGGCCTGGAGATGTCCGGCAGCCCGGCCGCCTTCAGCGGCATGATCCAGGTGATGTTCCATGGCGGTAAAATCGCCCTGCTGGGCATTCCGGAAAACACGACCACGATTGACTGGCAGAAGGTCGTTTTCAGCGGGCTGAATATCAAGGGCATCTATGGCCGGCAGATGTTCGAGACCTGGTACAAGAT
>DOFA01000279.1 GCA_003532195.1 Clostridiales bacterium | reverse complement strand
AAGCTGCCGCTCTATGGCGGGGGCACGGTTGAGTGTGAGCTCCAGGATCAACAAGTTAAAACGATCCATTTCACAAAAAATGAAGACCGTTCGATCGTCCGGATTCATCCTGCCCAGTAACCCGGAGCGACTTAAAAACAGGAGGATAGACAATGCAAAATCCGCGGGAAAAAACCAGAGCCATCTTGCACTATGAAAATTTCGACAGCGTACCGGTCGTACACTTCGGCTGGTGGACCGAACTGCTGGAAAAGTGGACCGCCGAAGGGCATCTGTCGGCTGCGGCGGAGGAAAAGCGGCGTAATAAGATCCCGATCGACAATCAGATCGGTTTGGATCTGGGGTTTGATTTTCCCTGGGACGCGACGATCGAAACTAGCTTTTACCCGATGCCGGGATTTGAAAACAAGATCGTCGCTGAACTGCCGGATGGCTTTTTTATCACGCAGAATGGCGCCGGACAGCTGCAAAAGTGGAAACCCAACATCAATTCGCCGGCCAGCCCGGTCGGCACGCTGCTCAAAGGGCGCAAGGAATGGGAAGAGCTCTACCTGCCGCGGCTGCAGCCGTCCATCAAACGCTACAACGCAGAGTACATCCGCAATACGGATTTTGCGGCCATAACGGATCATCCGGTTATCCTGCATCTGGGCAGCCTTTACGGATCGATCCGCGACATGCTGGGGGTTACCGAACTGAGCTACCTGCAGGCTGACGATGAAGAACTGTACGCCGAGATCATCAGCACCATGGGCAGCCTGTGTTATGAGAATACCCGGGCAATCCTCGAGATGGGCGTCCGGCCTGACTCGGGGCATTACTGGGAGGACATTTGCTTCAAGAACGGGCCGCTGGTCAATCCGGTTGCTTTCCGGAAATATGTGGCGCCGCAATACCGGCGGATTTCCGACTTGCTCGCCGCATACGGCGTCGACATCATCTCGCTGGACTGCGACGGCTGCATCGACCGGCTGGTGCCGATCTGGCTCGAATCCGGGGTCAATACGATGTTCCCGATTGAAGTCGGCACCTGGGGCGGTTCGCTGGCACCCTGGCGGGCCCAGTACGGCAAAGCCCTGCGCGGCGTGGGCGGCATAAACAAATTTGTTTTTGAGCAGGACTACCAGGCGGTTGACCGGGAAATTGAGCGGCTGCGCCCGATGATTGAAGACGGCGGCTATATCCCCTGCCCGGATCATCGCCTGACCCCGGGCGCGAAATGGGAAGTTGTCCAGTACTATTGCGAGAAGATGCGCAGCTTGCGCGTCTAGAAACTTACCGGGGGTGCGGAAAATGAACAGCAAGGATAACAATTTGTTCTGGGAACCAACCGAGGAAATGGTCGATGTCAGCCACGGCCTGGGCATACCTTTCGGAGGCATCGGCACCGGATATTCCGTTTTCGGGAAATTCGGCTTTGTCCAGGTCAATTTCAATTCCACGCCCGACGCCGAGCAGACCAGACAATATCCGCGCGGTTCCTTGTGGAAGTACGACGCCCCGGCCAGCCCTGCTTCCGACTGGGCTTTCCTGCTTTCGGAAAATGACCGGAGCCTTCTGCTGCAGGAACGGCCACTCGTTTGGCTGCCCGGCGCCGTCACCGTTGACCGGGTCAGGGCTTATGCGTACCTTCCTCAAGGGCATTTTATTTTTGAAAAACCCGCCTGGCAGATTCAGCTGCACCTGGCAGCCTTTTCACCGTTGATCCCGCACGACCTGGCACGTTCGACGATTCCGGTTCAGGTGTTCAGTCTGACCTTGCGTAATGACTCGGTTGAAAAACGGGTGTTCCAACTGAAGCTTATCCATCGGGAAAATTTGCAGGTTGCCGGTAAAACTGCTGTTTGGCAGGAGTCTGATGGTGCGGTCGGGCTGGCTTGCCAGGAAGGCGAAGCTGACGGCAGAGGGGCGGGGGTCAGCTTTGCTCTGGCCGCCGGTGAGCAGAGAACCCTGCATTTCCATCTGGCTTGGCATTATCCGCTGTTCCAGACGCCTTCGGCTTCCTCGGCGGCTCTGTACAAGAGATACTACACAGCGGCTTTCCCATCGGTCTCCGCTGTGCTGGAGCAAGCCATGCAGGACGCGGACAGCTGGGCGGCGGCCGTCGTCGGCTGGCATGACTCCTATAAATTGCCGCCCTGTTTCAAACGTTTATGGTTTTCAGCGCTTTCTTCGGTGATCACCTCGACCCTGCTCAGTGACGATCCGTTCTTTTTTGAAATCGAATCGCCCCATAGCGGCGTTAATACGATGGATGTCACGGTCTACAGCTGCTGGCTGTACCTGGTCAACTGGCCCGAGCTGGAGCGTCTGGACATGAAGCAGTATCTGATGGCGATTCCGGACCAGGGACCCGAGGCCGGGCATGTCTGGCACTCGCTGTGGGACGAGGGCGCCGATTACGTGGAAGAACCGATCTTTCCCGGCCGCATCTACCGGGATTACCTGTGGCTGCGCGACCGTGATTTGCTGTCGGCCGCTTTTGATAAAACCCTGCTGGCAGTCCGGCGGGTTTACGAAACGGGCCATTGCGATTCCCTGATCGTCTCCCGGCACGGCAACCAGAGTTACGATGGCTGGAAAATGCCCGGTGTGAGCGCTTTTGTCAATTCAGCCTGGATTTACAGCCTGTATGCTTTGCAGCGCATGTCGGAGCTGCTGGACAGGGACGCTGAAATTTCAGGTTTACCGGTTGCCGAACTGTGCAGGCTGGCCACAGCTAGCTTTGACCAGATGCTCTGGAATGAAAAAGAGCAATACTGGAATTGCTTTTACCGGACGCCAGACGCCGAAGCCGGCAGCGTTCCGGATGCTTCCTTCCTGGACCAGCTGTTTGGCAGGTGGCTGGTCCTGCTCGATCCAGCCAGCGAAGGCTTGCTGTCCAAAGATAAAATCCGGGCTGCCTTGCAGAGTCTGTATGCCAACAACCTGGTGGACGATCCGGCCCATGATTTCCGCGGCTGGGCGAACGGCATGCTGCCAGGCCGCCGGCCGGATCTGACCAGCGGCATTCATGCCCGGACCTGCTGGATCGGGGCACAGCTCAACCTTGGCTCCCTGCTGGGCGATGCCGGCGAGGAGGCTCAATCGCTGGACATATTCCGTTCGCTCGAGGCCAGCCTGCACAACAACCATCTGGCGGTCGGGGAATGGAACCAGGCTGTCGACGCCGACGGGAAGAGCCGGATCCTGGCCGAGGAACCGGGCAAGGACACGCCTCGATTCCCGCCTTACCCCAGATACAAATCCGCCTGGGAATACCTGGTCCGGCTCTTAGGGTTGAAAATGGATTATGACCGCTTATACCTGGATCCGTTCAAGACAATGGATTTTGCCATCGAGTCCATCGAGCTTGCCGGCGCTTTATTTACGATTTCCGTTAAAAAGGACTGGAAACGAGTGACAGTCAATGGCGCTGAAGCTGCGCTGCCGCTGGTGCTGGATCGAAATGCGGCAGATTATCGGATCGAATTCCGGTGACTTACCGGACCCGGGATGAATGAAGGGGTTGTCAGTATGAGGGCAGCTTATGACAGTAAGGGAAAATTTCAGAAGAGTGCTAAATTTTGAAAAACCGGACGGACGGCTGCCTGCGATCGAATGGGCAGCCTGGTGGGACGTGACGATCGACCGCTGGAAAAGGGAAGGCTTGCCGGCAGAACTTGACACTTTTGCAATCATCAGGCACTTCGGGCTGGACCCCCTGCTCAGCATCGGCAGCAACGGACGCTCGGATGATTGCCCCAAACCGGTTTCCTACGGGCAAGGCATTATCGGCAATGAAGCAGATTATGCGGCACTCAAACCCTATCTCTTCGGCGACCAGCTCATCGCGGCAATGATCGAAAAAGCCAGAGTTGCAGCCGTCCGGCAAAAGAGCGACGACCTGATTATCTATTTCTGGGTTGAAGGATTCTTCTGGTTTCCGCGCGTGCTGTTTGGCATCATGGATCATCTGTACGCCTTTTATGATCATCCGGAACTTATGCATCGGATTAACCGGGACTTGTCAGATTTCCATATCCGCCTGATCGAAGCAGTATTCCAGTTCCTGACCCCGGATATCATGGTTCTGGCCGAAGACATGTCCTACAATAAAGGATCGATGATTTCCCGTGAAATGTTCCGGGAATTCCTTTTGCCGTATTATCGGAAGGTCATCCCGCATATGAAGAAGGCGGGCTGCAAAGTTTTTATCGACAGCGACGGCGACGTGACGCCAATGATCCCCTGGCTGACTGAAGCGGGCTTTGACGGCGCCCTGCCCCTGGAGAGACAAGCGGGCGTCGACATTCCCAGGATCAGACGGGAATATCCCCGTTTCCTCATGCTGGGCGGATACGACAAAATGGTGATGTCCAGACAGGCCGCGGACATGCGGGGGGAATTTGAACGCCTGTTGCCGGTCATGAAATCCGGCGGCTACATTCCGTCGGTCGACCACCTGACGCCGCCGGAGGTGTCGCTGCAGAACTATATGATATACGCCGAATTGCTGAAAGAATATACTATAAAGGCGATTTGAGGGTCCGGACGACCATTGATAATTTTTAATTATAATGATATTAATAGAGTGACAAGAAGCCGGATGTCACAACCGGCATGCAAATAAAGGCGGGGCAAAACCTATGACCAGAACTCAAAAACTGATACAGGAAACAGCCGCGGGAAACAGCTGGCGCCAGCGGGAAACGGAACTGCTGCGCAACCAGGCGCTGCGTCTCTATGCGGCGGAACCGGTGCACAACATCAAGCACGCGCAGGTTGAATGTTACCTCATGGAGCACATCACGGCGGAGATCGGCCCGAATGAGCTTCTGGTTGGCCGCCTGCCGGTTGACTGTCCTTTCTCACCAGACGAGGAGAAAGCCTTTCAGGATGAAGCCGCCTATGCCAAAGCGGTGGGCAGAATTAACGGCATCGACAGCGGTGCCACCTACCATCGGGTTCTCGACTATGAAAAAGTCCTGAAAATCGGCATTTCCGGTATTCTCCAGGAAATCGCCAAACGGCGGGCGGCTATCGACGTCACCCAGCCGGATACCATCGAGCGGGCAGTTGTCTATCAAGCAGCGGAAATTGCGCTCAAAGGCGCCGTAATTCTGGCCGAACGCTATCGGCAGATGCTGGCAGAGCTGGCTGACACGACGTCTGACGCTGACCGGGCCGGGGAGCTGCGCACGCTGGCCGGCATTCTTGCCCGGGTTCCGGACCAGCCGCCCCGGAGCTTTTACGAAGCGCTCCAGTCGATGTGGCTGATCCAATTCTGTGCCTTTCTGATCGGCGATTTTTCGCTGACCGGACGGCCGGACCAGTACCTGTACCCCTATTACCGGCACGATCTCGAAACCGGCGTCCTGACGCCGGAATTTGCCCTCGAGCTGATTGAGCAGCTTTACTGCAAGAATAACCAGATCTATGGCACCTGGCCGGCGTCCCTGATGGTAGGCGGCGTCGACCGGGACGGTCGGCCGAACTGGAACGAACTATCGTATCTTTTTGTCCGGGCCATCGAGACGACCAAACTGATCAATCCGTCCGTGGCGGTGTGCTATAACGAGGATATACCGGAGGACCTGCTGCAGCTTGGCGTGAAAATCATTGCCCAGGGGCTGACCAAACCGGCATTTTTCAATGACCGCCTGATTATTGAGGGACTGGTCCGGGCCGGTGTGATCCTGGAGGACGCGCGGCAGTATATCCATAGCACTTGTGTCGAAATCACGCCGATCGCCGCGTCGAACATTTCGGTCGCCACACCTTATATTAATCTGTGCAAGGCATTCGAATACCTGTTCCATGACGGCCGGAAAATCTATGGCGACGAAGAGGCCATCGATCAGGTGACAGCGACTGACCTTTCAGAACTGAAAACCTTTGCTTCATTTTACCGGCGGTATAAGGAGATTGCCGCTGGGATCATTCGAACTCAACTGCAGCATGCCAGCCGCGATGTTTATTTGAAAGC
>DOFA01000121.1:6218-9948 GCA_003532195.1 Clostridiales bacterium | reverse complement strand
CTCCATCCAGCAACTGGACGAAAGCTGACTTCCGTGGTACCACCAGTTTTCCTGCCCGGCGGGCAGACACTCAGCGCACCTTGACGCGGTGCCTTCGTTTTCTGCTCCAGAGCGACCTTCCACGACATCGAACCGAGGGATCTTGCAGCCGGCGGATCCCACTCTCTGGCGGTCGGGCGGCGTGTACTCCTCCCCTTCAATACAGAAAAGCTAATTCAAGCATACACGTATTACCGGGAAAAATCAATCTTTTCCGTTTTTTACGGCCTGATCAGGCGGATCTGGTCCAGATAAAGTGTCCCTTTACCCTTGCGGTCATCAAGGATAAAAACCAGCCGACGCACTGCCGCCAGGCTTTCCGCCGGCAGGCCGCCGAGGTCGAACTGCAGGCGCTGCCAGCGCAGGACCGGTAAAACGGTAATCCGGGTCGGCAGGATCTGCAATTCGGCGTCAGCCGGACCGCTGGCCAAGGCCAGGCGCAGGTGCTTGATCTGCTGATCGGAGTTGAAGATGTCGATCGACAGCTGGCTGTAAATGGACAAGTCGAGTGGCGGAAACTGCGAAGCATAGTCCAGGATCGGTTCCAGGCCGAATTCATGGCTGCCGGCTGATTGATAACGGAAAAACAGCGACCCGCCGCCTTCGGCTTTATTGGCTTTTTCGACAATAAGATCGCCCAATCCCCGCTCCACCCGCCAGGACGGCCGCCAACCCGTGCTTTCCGGCTGTCCGGACTGCGGACAGCACCAGATCTGCAGGCTCTCGCAGTGGGTCCAGTCCAGGGGCGGGTAATAAAGGGACGGCTCGCGGTCGGACCGGAATGGCACGACCGGCAGCTGGTCGCGGCTGATCAGGTTGGCTGTCTGATTCATATCGGCATAGGCATAAGTCACGGCGCAGGGATCGCTGATTTGCTCATGCCAGACCAGGACCCGCAACCCGTATAAAATCCGCGCCTGGGCTTCAACAAAGATCCGATCCGGGCCGCAGATCGCAAATCCGCGCAATAGCCCGTCTTCGCCAGTCAGACGCAGACCTTCGCCGATATTGGTGAAACTGAGCAGCATTTTGCCGCCAACGATTTCAATGCCCGAACACTCAGGCGACGAATCGGGAGCTTTGCGCTGATACAGCAAACCCATGGCCACGGTTTTCAGGCGCTGGCCGATCGGCAGCTTTACCGCCGGATGGATCGGATGCCGCCAGCCTTCCGGCGCGCTGTCATAGGTCAGCGGCAGGTCATGAATCGCCACCAGGGCCGCCGGGCAAGGCAGGATATGGCGAACAGCCGCCAGCATGCCGTTGAATTCCGCCAGTTGCTCAAAACGGCGATGGCCATAATAATAGGGCGCCAGCTGGACATAAAGGAAACCCAGGCCCCGGCTGTCAGCCGGGCGGAAAACCGCGTGCCAGTCGCGGACCAGGGATTGCAGCGCTTTTTGATAATATTCCGGATACTGGTAATCGCTTTCGCCCTGATACCAGAGTATGCCGCGCGCGCCCAAACCTTGCAGGGGCGCCACCTTGCAGTTGAACAGGGCTGTCGGCTGATTCAGGTTCCAGCTCCAGTCCCCGGTCTGATTCCAGTCCTTGCTGTCGCGGTAAAAGCCGATTTCCCGGATATGGTTTTTCAGGCTGTTATGCTGCTCGACCGAGTCGCGGCTCAGCCAGGAATGTATGCAGGTGCCGCCAAGAGCGGTTTCGATCAGGCCGACCGGAACATGAAGCTCGAGATGGACTTCCCGGGCAAAGGAAAAACCAACCGCGGTCACATCGGACATCTGATCCGGCTGATCGCCCCGCTGCCAGGCAGCCAGGCTCAGATCATCCCTGGGCTGGTACGGGTAGTCCGCTTGCTCGTCCGGCAGCCCGTTGGCCGATTGGCTGAGCACGCGAACGTAAAACAGATTGGCCAGCGCCGGCAGCTGTTCGCTGCCCTGCACAGCTGAAAGGGGCATCTGCATATTCGACTGGCCAGCCGTCACCCAGACTTCGCCGAACAGGATATCCTCGAGGCAGATTTCAGAAACGCCGTCGGACAGGGTGAGCTGGAAGGGATCGAAAGAGGCTGCAAAAGATGGCAATTCGAATTCAAACAGGCCGTTTTCATCGCTGTCCGCAGTCAGGTCGGCGACCTGGCCGTANNCTGGCTGTCCAAAGGCGATACGGACCGGCCGTCAAACGGCCGCCGTTCAAGAGTCAGGCGAAGGGCGGCCAGCGGATGGGCCCGCCCGCGCAGACGGCAGGGAACCTGCTGCTGCAAGACCATGCCGGAGGCAAAAAATGAAGGCAACCATAGTTTTCCCGCCATGCTGATCTCCTTGCATCCGGCCGATGGTTCCAATCCCGCGGAACCGCGACGCCGGCTGGATACCGATTAAACTATTCTGATTATAACCTCAGCCTGAGCAAACTGCAATTTATTCAGCGTGCTGTCCGTGTCATTTCCATCAGCCCCAGGCCGGTGAATCCCACCAGGCGATGCCGCGCTTTATCCCTTGCCAGCGCGGTTTCCAGAACCGACAGAAGCTCTTGCCTGGATTCGTCGCCGGCAAGGTCAAGAAAGTCGATCAGAATGATGCCGCCGATGTTGCGCAGGCGCAGCTGGCGGGCGATTTCCGTCGCGGCCTGGTTATTGATGCGCTGCCGTAAAGCATGATTGTCCCGGCCCTGGAGATCCTTGCCGCTGTTCACGTCAATCACCGTCATGGCCTCCGTGCGGTCAATGACCAGATATCCACCGCCAGGCAGCCAGACTTTCCGGTTCGCCAGGCTCTCAGGCAGATCGCCCAAGCCAAGCGCGGCTGCCAGGCCATAGCCCTGGGCCGGGACATACAGGCTAAGCAGCGGCAGGTAGGGCGGCATGATTTTTTGGACCAGGTCGTAAACCTGCCGGAACAGCTCCTCGCCTTCGACCCGGATGCGCCGCAAATCGGCAGATACAAAGGAAGTCAACGCTTGATAGAGCGGGTCGCCGGCAGCGAAAAGCAGGCGCGGCACCGGACCTTTTCCGGAGTCCTGAACGATCTGATTCCATAACATATCCAGGCGGGCCAGATCCTGCAAGAACAGGTCTTCCTGACGATCGGCGGCAAACTGGCGCAGTTTGCTGCGTCTTTTCGCCGCCCCCTGCGGATTGAAAACCGCAAAGGGGCCGGGCAGCTGGATCTGGGTTGTGACTTGATGCCCTTTGCCCGGATTGTTGAGCCGCCGGATCTGAACCAGCAGCGACTGTCCGGCCTTCAGGCCGGAAGAGGCGTCTGCTATCGGCAAAAATGCATCATGATCCATACCGATATTGACAAAGGCGCCAGCCAGCGCCGGGACTGACTGGCGAACCTGGCCAAGCAGAATGTCCAGCCGATGCAGCGGCATTCTGAAATCGCCGGCCGATTCATCCGAGCCGGACGATCCGGCCAGCAGTTCCGCCGGCCGGCCATCTTCCAGCAAAACATGGCAGGTCCCGCCATCCTGCCGATAGATCGCCAGTTCAGTTTCCATCGCCAGGGACGGGTCCGCCGGATTTTCCGCCGTGCACCGGAGCATCCTCCAGCACCAGGCGCAATCGGGTCACTTCCGTGTCCCGGGCGGCAGACGGGTCCAGGCCGCCCAAGGCTGTCATGACACTCAGCAGAAGGTCCGGCCGCAGGTTCTCCCGGCTGCCGGCTTTGACCAGGACTCGCAGCCGGTCGGCCGCGATTATTTCTAAATCAAGCAATAACGGCCGGAT
>DOFA01000121.1:0-6200 GCA_003532195.1 Clostridiales bacterium | reverse complement strand
GGCCGCGGCAGCCAGGCCGTCGCCGGCCAATTCATATTCGGCGGCCCGCACCAGACTCATCGGACTGGGTCCGGAAGGATCAGCCGCTTCGGCCGAACGGATGGACAGCCCTTCCGGCAGGGCAGCATTCAGTTTGTCCATGCACACGGCAGCTTCCACGGACTCAGTCAGGTAAATATCAACCAGGTCGTCGCAAGCAGCCAGGCCGACGCCGATCGGCAACGCGAAAACCAGATGCGGACGCGGATTAAAGCCCTGCGAATAGGCGACCGGCAGCCCGGCGCGGCGGATCGCTCGCTCAAAAGTGCGCATCAGATCCAGATGGGCCAGCCAGATTGCCGGTTCCTGGCGGACAAAATGCAGCCGCAGCACATATGCCGGCGCTGCCAAAACCAACTCGCCGACTCCGGCCGAATTCCCGGAGGGTTCTGTCCTGACCGGCTGCGAATCTGCTCCGGCAGCTTGCTGCCCGCAGCAAATCCCCGCGCCGAATTCCTGGGCGCCGCAGTTGCCGCAGGAGATACGGCATTGCGGCGTTGTTTCGCCGCGCAGGGATTTGCGGTATTCGTCCAGCAAAAAAGCCTGGCTGACGCCGCAATCGATGAGCGACCAAGGGAAAATCTCAGTTTCCGGCCGTTCCCGCAAGGTGTAGAAGTCCGGATCCAGTCCGGCTGCCGCCAGGCAGCCGAGCCAGACCGAATCGTCAAAAGATTCGTCCCAGGCATCAAAGGTGCGGCCCCGGCGCCAGGCATCCAGAATCACCGGCCCCAGGCGGCGGTCGCCGCGGGCCAGCACCGCTTCCAGCCGCGAAGACGCCAGGTCGTGCCACTGATATTTAATGCTGCGGCTACGCAGTTTGTCGCGCAGCAGCTGGATTTTTTCCTTCAGATCGGCGCCGGACGCCTGCCCGCACCATTGGAAGGGCGTAAATGGCTTGGGAATAAAAACCGCCGTGCTGACCGCAAGCTCGAGGCGGCGCGGCCGCAGGTCTTTGGGCAGGCTCCGGTAGAGGTTTTCGACAGCCTGCACCAAGAGGGCTATTCCCAGGACATCTTCGGAAGTTTCTGTCGGCAGACCGAGCATGAAATAAAGCTTAGCCCCATTCCAGCCACCCCGGAAAGCCAGATTCATAGCTTCCAGCAAATCATTTTCGGTTATATTTTTATTGATGACATCGCGCAGGCGCTGCGTGCCAGCTTCCGGCGCGAATGTCAAGCCGCTTTTGCGCGTCTGGGCGGCCTTCTCCATCAATTCAAGCGAGAAAGAGTCCAGCCGCAGCGAAGGCAGCGAAAGGCTGGTCCGATGAGGTTTCAGGCGCTCCAGCAGACCATCGGTCAATCGGGTCAAGTCGCTGTAATCGCTGGTTGACAAAGACAGCAGACCAATTTCGTCGTATCCGGTCGAGCTTTCCTGCGCCAAAGCCTGGTCAATCAGGGTTGACGCCTGTTTTTCGCGGACCGGCCGGTAAATCATGCCGGCTTGGCAAAAACGGCAGCCGCGCGGGCAGCCGCGGAAGATTTCCAGGAACATCCGGTCATGGACGATTTCGGTGTTCGGCACCAGGCTTTTAACGGGATAACGGACCGAATCCAGGTCGCGCACAATCCGTTTGCGGATCTTTTCCGGCACGCCGGGGCGGTTCGGACGGATGTCGGCGATGGTTCCGTCCGGATGGTAGGATACATCATAAAAAGACGGGACATAAACGCCTTCCAGCCGGGCAGCCCGCAGCAGGAACGCCTCCCTGTCCGGACGCCCGTCCCGGCGGCTGTCAAGGTTACAGTCACGGCGGCAGTCCCGGTATAGATTCACCAGTTCGGCGATAACCTCTTCCCCTTCGCCGATCACCGCCAGGTCAAAAAAATCCGCCATCGGCTCAATATTGTAAGCAACCGGCCCCCCGGCCAGAACCAGCGGATCGTTCAGCCCCCGGTCGGCGGCCAGGACCGGCACGCCGCCCAGGTCGAGCATGTTCAGGACATTCGTACAGGCCAGCTCGTATTGCAGGGTGAAGCCAATCAGGTCAAATTCCGCCAGCGGGGTCCGGGACTCGATCGAAAAAAGCGGCAGCCCCTCGGTACGCATCAGCTGCTCCATATCTTTCCAGGGGGCGAAAAACCGTTCGCACCAGGTATCCGGCCGTTGATTCAACTGATCGTACAAGATCCGCAAAGCCAGGTTGGACATGCCGATTTCGTAAGTATCGGGAAAACAAAAGGCAAACCGGACCAGATAATCACCGCCGGCCCCGGCCGCTTCCGCAGCCGTCTGCTTGTTGACGCTGTTCCATTCGCCGCCGGCATAGCGGGCCGGCTTGGCGACTGAACTGAGGATGCGGCGAGGGATATGCACCGAGGTCATCTGGCTTGGCCGCCGTCGTGTAAACGAGCTTCCAGATCAGCCCTGCGGTCTTCGTATCCCGGTTTGCCGAGAAGGGCGTACATATTCTTTTTATAGTTTTCCACGCCTGGTTGGTCAAAAGGATTGACCGCCAGCAGGCAGCCGCTGATCGCGCAGGCTTTTTCGAAAAAATAGACCAACTGCCCGAAATAATAAGGCGTCAATTCCGGCACGCTGACCAGCAGATTGGGCACGCCGCCGTCAACATGGGCCAGGACAGTTCCCTGGGCGGCTTTTCGGTTGACAGCCGACAGATCCTGGCCGGCCAGAAAATTCAACCCGTCCAGATCAGCCGGATCGGTCGGTATAAGCATGGGCCGACGGGCCTGCTCAACTTGAATGACAGTTTCGAAGAGCATGCGCCGGCCGTCCTGAACATATTGACCCATGGAATGGAGATCGGCAGAATTATCGACGCCGGCCGGGAAAATCCCCCGCCCGTCCTTGCCTTCGCTTTCGCCGAACAGTTGTTTCCACCACTCGGTGAAAAAATGCAGGTTGGGCTCATAATTGGCCATGATCTCGATGCTATAGCCCTTTCGATACAAGATATTGCGGCAGGCGGCATAAGCATAGCAGGGGTTATCGGCCAGGTCCGGCTTGCTGAAAGCTTGCCTTGCGGCGCGGGCGCCGCGCATGATCTCGCGGATATCGATGCCGGCGGCAGCGATCGGCAGCAGGCCGACAGCTGATAAAACTGAATAGCGGCCGCCAATGTCGTCAGGAACGGTAAAGGTTTCATAACCTTCGTCGCCGGCCAGTTTCCTGAGCGCGCCGCGGCTCTTGTCAGTCGTGACATAGATCCTGCCGCGGGCCTCGGCGCAGCCATATTTCTGCTCCAGCCAATTCTTGAAAATCCGGAACGCGATAGCCGGTTCAGCGGTCGTGCCGGATTTTGAGATGACGTTGACCGAATAGTTCCGGCCTTCAAGCAAATCGGCCAGATCGGCCAGATAAACCGGACTGAGGTTATTGCCGGCAAAAACGACCAGCGGCGCTTTACGCTGACGTTTGCTCAAAGCTGCCTGAAAGGAATGGCCGAGAAGCTCGATCGCGGCCCGGGCGCCGAGGTAGGATCCGCCAATGCCGATCACCACCAGAATGTCGGAATTTTTGCGGATGCGGGCTGCCGCCTGCCGGATGCGGGTGAATTCCTCTTTATCATAGTTGCGGGGCAAATCCAGCCAGCCCAGAAAATCGCTGCCCGGGCAGTTTTGCCGCGTCAGCTGCCGGTGGGCCAGCCGCACTTGCGGCGCGATGTGCTCCAATTCGGATTGATTGAGAAAAGAGCGGGCGTTCCGGTCATCAAACCTGATCATCTTATCCTCCGTGAATCTGCATCAGAATAAACTGATCATATCAGCCCGGGGAATCGAATTCAAGTCTTGGCCAGGGCGGGGTCAGTCCAGAGTTAACTAAAACCGGTACCGATCCCGGGGCGGATCATGCAAAAGCCAGCCGTTGCAGCAGCTGGCTTTTACCAGGTAAAGAAAGGTCATTCAGCCGGAAGAGTCTGCCGCTCCAGCTTCCCTGACGGTCAGATGATGGCCAGAATGACAAAGTTCAAAATAAACAGGACCGTAGCGACCCAGAGGATCGGATGAATTTCCTTGATTTCCTTTTTGCAGATCTTGGTGATGCAATAGAAAATGAAAGCGGTCGCGATGCCGTAGGTGATGCTGTAGCACAAGGCCATGAATACGCCGGCAAAAAATGCGGGGACTGCTTCGGAAAAATCGCCCCACTTGATGTCTTTGAAAGCGGCCAGCATCA
This sequence comes from Clostridiales bacterium, assembly GCA_003532195.1. GTDB lineage: Bacteria > Bacillota > Clostridia > Saccharofermentanales > UBA5734 > UBA8949. The sequence goes on along the minus strand of DOFA01000121.1, from coordinate 2,027 downwards.
TGATGCCGACCACGACCAGGGCCGGCGCGGTTGCCGCGGACGGAATCGCACTGACAAAAGTCGCCAGGAAGGCGCTGATAATGAAGCAGATGGAAACAACCACGCTGGTCAGGCCAGTCCGGCCGCCGGCTTCGATGCCGGAGGCGCTTTCGATATAAGTGGTTGTGTTGGAGGTGCCGGCGATGGCGCCGACAGAAGTGGCAATGGCATCGGCAAACAAAGCTTTGTCCATTTTGGACTTGAAGCCGGCGCTGCTCTCCATCGCCTTTTCGTCTTCATCGTTGAATATGCCGCTTTGGCGGCCGGTGCCGATGAAGGTTCCGATCGTGTCAAAGGTATCCGAAATGCTGAATGAGAAAATCGTCAGAATGACAAGGGGTATCTTGGAAGAATCAGAGAACAATGAGCCCAGGCCTTCTTTGGTGAAGATGACGCCAAAAGTGGACGGCAGCGAAGCAGCGGCATCTTTGAAGCTGATGGTGTCGCCCACTTTGGTCACACCCAGCGGAATGCCGATCAACGTGGTCACAATGATCGAGATCAGGATCGCGCCTTTAACTTTCAGGAGCAGCAGGACTACGGTCAAAACCAGGCCGATGAGAAAGAGCCACAGAGCTTCTGTATTCAGGGCGGTCATCGCCGGGACGCCGGCGCCGAAATTCAGGACGCCGATATTCAGCAGGCCGACATAAGCGATGAAAATGCCGATACCGCCGCCAATTGCCAGCTGCAGGCTCTTGGGTATCGCTTTGATGATATGTTTGCGGATTTTCGTGACCGTGATGAGAATGTTCAGAAGACCGCAGATGAAGACGATCGACAGCGCCTGCTGCCAGCTGAATCCCAGGCCAAAGCAAACTGTATAGACGAAGAATGCGTTCAGGCCCATGCCGGGAGCTTGCGCATACGGGACGTTGGCAAACAGGCCCATAACCAGCGTGCCGACGACCGAGGCAATGATTGTGGCCAGAAAAACCGCGCCCCACTCCATTAATTCACCGTTCTGGCTGAGTATTGAAGGATTGACAACAATGATATAGGCCATCGTGAAGAAGGTTGTCAAACCGGCAATGATCTCTTTGGGTATTGATGTACCGTTATCTTTCAGTTTAAAAACNNAATTTTTCCATTGATCTCTTTCCTCCATTTTTTTGTCTGGGAATCTAAAAAAACAGTTTGACCAGAGCAAGAAAAAATTTTTACCGAATCAATCACCTCTCGGTTAAATGCCTGATACAGGTTCACTCACGGCAAATAAAAATACAAACAAAGCACTCTTTTTTATATGCTCTGCCCCGGCGATACCCGTCTTGCCGAACGGAACGCAATCAAACAAGTCAGTTTCTATCTACCTAACTTTGCTTGTAGACTAAATTCATCTTATCTTAACAAAAATGCAATTTCAACTTATTTTTTTATAAATTCTCTTTGTATTATGAATTATTCTTTGATCGATCCGTCGGCATTGAACAGCGGCAAAGGCTCAAGAAAACGGATGTCCGTCCTTTGCCGGGCATCGCCTTCCGCCAGGATGGCCATCTTGCCGGCGACGATGCCGCCGGCTTTTTTAACAAGATCCTCGACCGCCTGGATCGATTCTCCGGTCGATATCACATCATCGATGATCAGGATCCGCTTGCCGCGCATGAACTCGGCATCGTCAAGATCGAGATAGAGTTTCTGCGGGTGCGCGGTGGTGATCGAGACAACATCGGACTCAAAAACGCCGCGCATGTATAGTTTAGGCGATTTCCGGGCCAGGAAATATCGATTGATGCCGCTCTGGCGCGCCATTTCATAGATCAAGGGTATGCTTTTCGCTTCGGGGCTGATCATATAATCATGTTCGGGCGCTATGGCCAGCAGCGCTTCGGCACAGCGGACAGTCAGCTCGACGTCGCCGAAAATGACAAACGCACCGATGGACAGGCTGTCGTTGACTTTACAGATCGGCAAATGCCGTGTCAATCCGGCAACTTTGATGGTATAGGTCAGCATGCAAATTCGTCGAGTAGACAACTCGACAC
>DOFA01000238.1 GCA_003532195.1 Clostridiales bacterium | reverse complement strand
AGCTGATGGAGAGCATCATCACCAGGGCCCCGACTATGGCGGTGACCATGGAAACAAGCTGCGCCAGGCCTTGATTGAGCGACTGGCTGACGGTGTCGACATCATTGGTGACCCGGGAAAGCACATCGCCGTGAGTCTGGTTGTCAAAATAACGCAGGGGCATCCGGCCGATTTTAGTCGAGATGTCTTGACGAAACCGGTAACTGATCTTCATGGAGATACCGGACATGATGAAACCCTGGATGAAATTAAAGATCGAACTGGCAACATAGATCGCTATGAGCCAGATTATGATCTGGCCGATATACGCAAAATCGATGGCGGCGCCCGGAACTTGCGACAGCTTGCTGACGACTCCTTCAAACAGGCGGGTGGTCGCCCGGCCCATGAGCTTGGGCCCGATAACCATGAAGACGGTGCTGGCAACGGAAAAGATCAAGACAACAAACAGGGACAGCCGGTAGGGACGGAGAAAACGCAGCAGTTTGCGGAATGTGCCCTTGAAATCGCGCGCTTTTTCACCCGTCATCGCATGTCCGCCGGGTCCCGGTCCGCCCGCGAAGGGGCCGCCCGGCCGTTTGGCCGGCCGACTGTTCTGATCTTGCGGGCCGGCCGCCTTGATGCCTTGGACAAAATCAGGTTTTGGCTGTTTTTCTTGTTTCATAAAGCCAATTCCTCCTCTGACAGCTGCGAGGATGCGATTTCCTGATAAACCGGACATCCGGCCAGCAGTTCCTGATGCGTGCCGATGCCGGCAATGCGCCCGTTTTCCAGAACGATGATCTGTTCGGCGTGCATGATCGTGCCGATCCGCTGGGCGACGATCAGGACCGTGGATTGGCTGGTCTCCCGGTGGAGCGCACGGCGCAGGGCGGCATCGGTCTTATAGTCCAGGGCGGAAAACGTGTCGTCAAAAATGAAGATGTCGGGTTTCTTGACCAGCGCCCGCGCTATGGCCAGACGCTGCTTTTGCCCGCCCGAGACATTGGCGCCGCCCTGGGCGATTGCGGTGGCAAACCCCTGTTCGCTGGCATCGATGAAATCGAGCGCCTGAGCCGTGGCGGCTGCCTGGCGGACATCCTCGTCAGTGGCGTCTTCGCGTCCATAACGGATATTGCTTTGGATATCGCCGGCAAACAAGGTGCCTTTCTGAGGCACATAACCGATGCGCCGGCGCAGTTCTTTCTGCGGGACCTGTTGAATATCGAGGCCGTCGATCAGGATCCGGCCGCCGGTTATATCATAGAAGCGGGGGATCAGATTGACCAGGGTCGACTTGCCGCAGCCGGTACTGCCGATGAAAGCCGTGGTCTGGCCGGGTTTTGCGGTAAAGCTGATATTTTCGAGGACATTGTCTTCAGCATTCGGATAACGGAAACTGACCTGGCAAAACTCGATGATACCCGGGCTGCCGGCAGGAAAAGCAATCGGATTTTCCGGATCCAGGATTTCCGGCCGCATGGCCAGAACTTCAGCGATTCGCTGTCCGGAGACGCTGGCGCGCGGCAGCATGATAAATACCATCGACACCATCAGGAAGGACATGATGATCTGCATCGCATACTGCAAGAAAGCCATCACATCGCCGACCTGCATCGAACCGCTGTCAACCTGATGGGCGCCGACCCAAATGATCAGCAGCATAATGCCGTTCATCAAAAGCATCATGGCCGGCATCATGATGACCATCAGCCGGCTGACAAACAGGTTGACCCGGGTCAGGTCGCGGTTGGCGTCATCAAACTTGCGCTCCTGGTGCTTTTCTGTATTAAAGGCGCGGATGACCATCAAACCGGATAAAATTTCCCGTGTGACCAGGTTCAGGCGGTCGATCAGCTTCTGAACCATCTTGAAGCGGGGAATGGCCACGGTGAACAGGCTGATGATCAGGGTCATCAGGAGGGCGACGGCGAGGGCGATGATCCAGCTCATCGACTGATCCGTCCGCAAAACCTTGAGAATGCCGCCCACCCCAAGAATTGGCGCGTAGAAAAGAATCCGCATCGTCATAACGACAGCCATTTGAATCTGCTGGATGTCGTTGGTTGTCCGGGTGATCAAGGATGCGGTCGAGATCCGGTCAAATTCAGCGCTGGAGAAATTCTCAACGTGAGAGAAAACCGCCCGGCGCAGATCGCGTGCGAAACCGGCTGCCACGCGGGCAGCCAGCAGGCCGACCGTGACAGAACAGAGGGAACCAAGCAGGGCGATCAGCAGCATCATGCCGCCGGTCTGCCACATGAAGCGGTTCTGCAGTGCCGACTGATCCAGGCCGATTGCCTCATATTCGCTGATGACAGCCAGGACAGCCGTCTGGGTGAGAATGCTGTCCGATATGCCGGCCAAGGCTTCATTGGCCTGGGCGAGCATCTGCTCCCGGGCGGATGCCGGCAGTTTCGCCAGGAAAGCAAAGATATCAGTGCCGGCTGGCAGATTGCTGATCATTTGGCTGACTTTTTCTGATCCGCTGTTGAGGAAATAAAGCATCGTTTCGGCTCGCAGCAGAGCGTTTTCGGCATCTGCCGACAAGACGGCCCCGTCCTCGGGAATCCGAAGGTTTTCCTGAGCCAGTAGCGGATAGCGGGCAATGTAATCCGCATATTCCGCTTCGCCCAGGCTGTTCCGGTCGAGCAGACGGAAAGACTGAAGCACTTCCGCGGCGTCGGTTTCGTTCATGAGCAGCGTCAGGTTATGCAGCTGGCTGTCACGGATGGCTTCCGGAACCGGTCCGGCGATGCCCTGTTGCTGGATGCCGACATTGACGATTCGCGACATATAATCCGGCAACTCCAGGTCGGTCATGGCCTGAACAAACAGCAGGGCGAAAATGAGGACAACCGACCCGAGAAAGGGCCGTAAAAATCGGAGCAACTTTAACATGCTGTCAATCCTCCAGTCAAACACAACTCATCTTATTCTACAGCTAAATCTATTCAGTATAAAGGCAGATGTATGGCAAAAATATAGACAAATATGAACAAATTATGGATCAGAAGCGATTGGCCAGGTGGGCACAGCGGGGGCATACGTACTGCTCGTCATTTTCAAATACCCAGGCAGTCAGCTCGAATAACCGCACAATATCATCCAGGTAGATTTCCAGGCAATGGTCCAGATAGATGATCGCCTGGCTGGATTCCAGATCGTAGACAACCTGGCCGCGCGGAATCGCCTGGCAGTCGGCATCCGGAGCGATGCGGGCGAGCAGTTCCCGGTGCGTGACCGGACTGGTCAGGCGGCCGTCCATTTCATGTGCCTTATCCGCCGGCAGCAAATCGGCGTACAGACCCTGATGGGCATTATGCGGGTTGTTCAGGTAGAAAAAGGGCCCGACGTACATAAGCTTGTCCTCCTTGAAAAACAGGTAGGCAAATGCTCTTATTCTCATTATACTGGATAAGTGAAAAAAAATGAAACTGCGGAGATTAAGATTGTGCTGAAATCAGACCGGCAGAGCAAAGCAGGCTGGAAAGCGGTCAGGAAAACCTGGCCCTGCATCAGGAAGGATCCGGTCCTGGCGATTTCCGGCTGCCTCGGTCTGATATCGATGCTCCTGGTGCCGCCGGATAAGGAATACCTGCGCTACCCGAACTGGAAAGTGCTGATCTGCCTCCTGGTCCTGATGCTGGCCGTCGAGATGTTCCAGGAAGCACAGCTTTTTGCCGCTGCGGCTGCCGGCATTCTGAACCGGGTCAGCGGCCTGCGCCGGCTGACCCTGGTTCTGACCGGCCTTTCTTTCCTGACCGCCATGTTCCTGACCAATGATGTCGCCCTGATCACTCTGGTGCCTTTATCACTCCTGGTTTTTCGTCTGCTCGACGATCCGAAGGCCTTGATTCGCATCGTCGTCCTGCAAACGGTTGCCGCCAATGTCGGCAGTTCTCTGACCCCATTCGGCAATCCGCAGAACCTTTTTTTATTCGCTTTCTATGAATTGAGTCTGCCGGTATTTCTCCGGGCAGTCTGGCCGGTCGCCATTGCCGGCGGCATCCTGCTGATTGTCCTGATCCTGCTGGCCCCCGATCAGAGCCTGAAAGCTTCGGTACCGGCTGTCCCGGTGCGCCTGGGCGTGGAGATGGGCCTGGCGGTCCTGCTTTTCCTGTCAGCTGCGGCTTGTGTGTTCGGTCTGGTTTCCGAATGGTTTCTACTGGGTCTGGCCCTGGTCTTGCTGCTGCCCTGGAAGCCGCGGCTGTTGCTGCGGGCTGATTACAGTCTGTTGCTGACCTTCATGTTCTTTTTCCTGTTCATCGGCAACCTGAGCCGTCTGCCGGCCTTGCAGAATTTTTTCGCCAGGGCGCTGGCCGGACCGCAGCGGGTGCTGCTGGCCGGGGCTGCCCTGAGTCAGGTGATCAGCAATGTCCCCGCCGCCATTTTGCTGTCCGGCTTCACCGAACAGTCCGGGCAGCTTCTGCGCGGTGTCAACGTCGGCGGCTGCGGCACCCTGATCGCTTCGCTGGCCAGCGTGATATCCTACAAACTGTACGGCCGCGGCGAGGAAGGCTGCCAGCCGGACAAGAAACGCTATCTGCTGGCGTTTACCGCATATAATGCCTTGTTTATAATAGTGCTGCTGTTGATATCCGTGCTTTTGCCGTAAAAAAATTCGCCCCGGAATTATCCGGGGCGAAGCCTTTTGTATTTGAAGGATTCCGGTTTGGGAAGCGGTGCTGATCAGCGATTGAGAACCTCATGCGCCCTGGTAACGACAGAATCAACGGTCAGGCCGAATTTCTCGAAAAGTACTTTTGCCGGAGCCGAAGCTCCGTAATGATCGATACCGACGACCTGCCCATCCAGCCCGACATAACGGTACCAGGGCTGGGTCGAGCCAGCTTCGACAGCCAGACGGGTACGGATCCTGGCTGGCAGGACCGATTCCCGGTAAGCTGCCGGCTGCTCATTGAAGACTTCCATGCTGGGCATGGAAACAACCCGGCAGGCGACTCCCGAAGAGGACAGCACATCGGCCGCCTTCATGACCAGCTCAACCTCAGAGCCGGAGGCCAGGAGGATGATGTCCGGGCTGGCGGCATCGCGCAGGATATAACCGCCCTGAAGGGCTGCCTTGCCGGTTTCCGGATAGGTCGGCAGATTCTGGCGGCTGAGGATCAGGCAGGTTGGGCTCTGGCGCTGCAAGGCCAGCAGGTAACCGGCCGCGGTCTCTTTACCGTCAGCCGGACGGAAGACCGTGACGCCAGGTGTCGCCCGCAAGGTGGCCAGCTGCTCGATCGGCTCATGGGTCGGGCCGTCTTCGCCGACGCCGATGCTGTCATGGGTCAGCACGTAGATGACCGGCAGCTTCATGATCGCGCTCAGGCGCACGGCTGCTTTAAAATAATCCGTGAAAACGAAGAAGGTGGCGCAGAAAGGCCGTAAACCGCCATACAGGGCCATGCCGTTGACCGCGGCAGCCATCGCGAATTCGCGCACGCCGAAGTGGATGTTCGAACCGGTGTAGTCATTGGCGCAAAACCAGCCTTTGCCGTTGAGCACCGTTTTCGTCGAGGGCGCCAGATCGGCGCTGCCGCCGATCAGATTCGGCAGGCGAGCAGCCAGGCGGTTTAAACAGACGCCGCTGGTGGAACGGGTGGCCTGGGCTCCCTCAAAAGACCAGAACTCCTGGTCATTGAGCAGGTCCGGCAGATCCTGGTTCAGGCACCGGTCGAGTTCCGCGGCCAGATCCGGCCAGGCCGTCCGATACTGCGCGAACATAGCCTGCCAGCCGTCCTGGATCTGCTGCAGTACGCGTTGTTGTCCGGCCAAATAGGCGAGCAGTTCTGCCGGAACCTGGAAAGGTTCCTGGCAAGGCCAATTCAAGGCCTCTTTGGTCCGGGCAAGGTTTTCCGCTCCGAGCGGTTCGCCGTGTGCCTTGGCCTGGCCTGCCAGCGGCGAGCCATAGGCGATCTGTGTCCGGAAAATGATCAGGGAAGGATGGTCGAGGTCGGCCCGGGCGGCTGTGATCGCCGCGGCGATCGCCGGACGGTCATTGCCGTCGGCAACCCGGAGCACCTGCCAGCCGTAAGCTTCGTGGCGCCGGCCAACATCCTCCAGGAAAGCACAGTCGGTATTGCCTTCTATGGAAATATCATTATCATCATAAAAGACAATCAGCCTGCCCAGGCCCAGGGTTCCGGCCAGGGAAGCAGCTTCGCTGGATATGCCTTCCATCATGCAGCCATCGCCGGCCAGGGCGTAGGTGTAATGGTCGAAGACCGGGAAGCCCGGACGGTTGAAGCGCGCCCCGAGATGGGCCTGGGCCATGGCCATGCCGACCGCGGTCGCCAGGCCTTGACCGAGAGGGCCGGTGGTCGTTTCCACACCGGGCGTATGGCCGTACTCCGGATGTCCAGGCGTCCGGCTGCCCCATTGGCGGAAGGATTTCAGATCATCCGCGGTCAGCCCGTAGCCAAAAAGGTAGAGCAGAGAGTAGAGCAGCATGGACGCATGGCCGGCGCTGAGCACAAACCGGTCGCG
>DOFA01000196.1 GCA_003532195.1 Clostridiales bacterium | reverse complement strand
GGAGCCACCGTGATTGGCAACCTTTCCGCCAGCGACGAGGTCATCGCCAAAGCTGCCTACCGCCGGCTACTGGTGCAGAGCCATTCCGCCCGGCTGATCTGCGCCTATCTCTATGCCGACGCCGGCGAAGGCGAATCCAGCACCGACCTTGTTTTTGCCGGACATGACCTGATTTACGAGAACGGCCGCTGCCTGGCAGAATCTAACCTGTTTTCCACCGGCCTGACCACCGCCGACATCGACGTCCAGCTGCTGGTCCAGGAACGCCGCCGGCAAAACACGTTCGTCGGTTCTGATCCGGAAAGCCACCGCCGCATCGACTTTTCCCTGATTCCGGCCGAGTTGCCCCTGCGCCGGCTGGTCCCTTCGACGCCCTTTGTACCGGCGGACCGGCAGGACCTGGCTGCCCGCTGCGAAGAAATTCTAGCCCTGCAGGTCAACGGCTTGAAGAAACGTCTGGCGCATATTGCTTGCCAATCCGCAGTCATCGGCTTGTCTGGCGGTCTTGATTCCACGCTGGCGCTGCTGGTCACCGCGCGCGCTTTCGACAGTCTCGGACTTGCGCGGTCAGGAATTCTGGCCGTGACGATGCCCGGTTTCGGCACTTCAGACCGGACCTGGCAGAATGCCTGCGCCCTGGCCGGCAAACTCGGGGCCACCCTGCGCGAGATACCGATCGGTCAGGCTGTCCTGGGTCATTTTGCTGACATCGGCCACGACCCGGCCTGCCAGGATACCACTTACGAGAATGCCCAGGCCCGGGAGAGGACCCAGATCCTGATGGATCTGGCCAATCAAATGAACGGCCTGGTCATCGGCACCGGCGACCTTTCGGAACTGGCTCTGGGCTGGGCCACCTACAACGGCGACCACATGTCAATGTACGGCGTCAACTGTTCCGTGCCGAAAACCCTGGTCCGCCATCTGGTCAACTATGCCGCCAGCCAGAGCGAACCGGAACTGCGCCAGGTTTTGCTGGACGTTCTGGACACGCCGGTCAGCCCGGAGCTCCTGCCTCTTATGCAGGGGGAAATTGTCCAAAAGACCGAGCATATTGTCGGGCCTTATGAATTGCACGACTTTTTTCTCTATTATCTCGTCCGCTATGGATTCACGCCGGCGAAAATCCGCCGGCTGGCCCGTCTGGCTTTTGCCGGCCAATACGAACCGGCCGTGATTGACCGTTGGCTCAAGACTTTCCTACGGCGTTTCTTTGCCCAGCAATTCAAGCGCTCCTGCCTGCCCGACGGGCCCAAGGTGGGCAGCGTCACCCTGTCGCCCCGCGGCGACTGGCGCATGCCCAGCGACGCCGTGGCTGCATTATGGCTGGACAGTGTCTGATTGGGAGAGGGATATTGCAAAGTCCTGAAAAACTGATCTTTAAAACGATAAAAAAGAGGATGCTTTTTCGGTCATCCTCTTTTATATAGGTATTATCTGTTATCCAATCAACCTTTATTGTGGCCGTTGGCTTTGCCATGACCGTTGCTGTGGCCTGTTCCTTCCGAGATTTCACCCGCAACATCCAGGTCCTCTTCGGTTTCCTCATCGCCGCCCGGCATTTCTTTGCCCATGGCTGCAAAGCGGCACTTCTTGATTTCCTGCATGATGGTCTTGACCGATGCGTCCGGGAAATCCAGCATCACTTGCTCCCGCGTCGATTCACAGATCCTCGCCAGACGGTCGATCAGGTTCAAATGGCCGGGAGCCATTTCAAGCAGCCGGGCTGCTTCGATCCGCTCCGCCACGATTCCGGCCTGTTCCGATGGTTCGCCCGTTTCGGCCTCATCTTCCTCTTCTTCCTCTGGTTCTTCTTCATCTGTCGCTTCCGGTTCGGATTCCTCAGGATGGTTTCCCGAGTTGCCGTGCGTCAAAGATCCGCCGCCGGAAATCGTATCGGCGAAAAGCACCCCGGCAGGAAGCAATAGAAACAGCAGAGCAAAAACTAAAATTAATGTCGTCAACCGTTTGGAACTCTTGCGTTTCATAAACTCACCATCCTCATATCAGTCTCAGAATTATGATGATTAAAAGTTGTCAGCTCATCGTTAGTATATTGATTATACCACTCCTAATTAGCTGTGACAAGTTATGACATGCGCAAAATATGAACTTTCCACAAATATTTTTCCGACTGCCTTTGAATGCCGGGAAGCCCCACGTGGCAGATACCAGCTCAGACAGCTGGCGGCTGGAGCAGCAGCATTAATACTTTTTCGGCATAACAGGCAGCTTCGGTCTGCAGGGTGTAACGGCGGTCGCGAATCTGGAAATCGACCAGGTGGGCGCTGCAGTCGAGCATTTTCAAACTCTGCAAAGGCACCTCAAAGCCGTTTTCCAAAGCCAGGAAAATGATGCGCTGATTGGTGATCACCAGTTCGCCGTCGCTCCGGCTGACCAGATCGGCAGGCAGGAGAATCTCCTGCGGGCGGACAATGTAGTAATAGTTGCCGCCGGAATAGCGGATGGCCAGCCGCGTCGGATCAATTTTCTGTCCCTCCGGCAGCGGCGCAAAAATAACGCGCTGAGCAAATACGGAGTAATGACAGATCTCAAAGTCCTTTAAATCAATGCGCGGATTAAAGCGGTTTGGCAGCCGGCCGTTGTCAATCAGGCGGGCCTGTCCCTCGGGAAAGGCGTTCGGATGCTCCGGATCGCCGGTACACTGCTGATCGCGGTTATCGCGCCGGTTCGCCCGGTAATAAAGTATCCAGGCTAAGATTGCGGAGATCAAGGCCAGGGTGCTGAACGTATGCCAGCGATCGTCCGCCGATAATTGCGCCCGGTAAAAAGCAAAAAAGGTCAGGCCGGAAAACACAGCCGCGGCCAGCAGATGAGTTTGCCGACTGATCTTATACAAGCTTCCACCTCCCCGGCCGTTTTAGTTAATGGATTGGGGCAATCGGAATATCGTCGCTGCCAGGCTCAGCTATCCTGCCAATGCAAGTCCAACTGCTGCAACAGATTGTCGAGTTCCGGCAACCCAGCGGGCAGACGAACCAGGCCAGCCTCGGCATATGAGCGGAGCCGCCCCAGGCATTCATGCGCGATCTCCAATCGCCCGAAAGCAGCCGCGGCGTTGTTGATTCTCTTCAATGCCTGTAAGGATTGATCCAGGGCTTTCAAATCATCCGGCATTGTCAGATAATAGTAGGGGGCACAGTCGGAACACAAACCGTTGACATCGGTTTCAATCATGAATCCTTTGCGTCGGCAGTTTTTACACTTGGCCATTCCGGCATGTCCTCCTCCCGAACATTATAACCCTAAACAGCTGGCCGGGAAACTGAAATTCAACCAGAAAGGGAGTCCCTCATGCCTGAATTACCTGAAGTAGAAACCATCCGGTTAAGTCTCCTGCCGGTTTTAGCCGGACGGATGATCGGGAAAATCGAAATCCTGACCCCGGAAGTCTGGCTGGGTGAGATTCCAGAACCTGGAATCTGGCGGATTGACGGCCTGACTCGGCGCGGCAAGTATTTGATGATCAATCTGCAGGCTGGCGTAAAATCCGGCGGCTGTCTGTTGGTTCACTTGCGCATGACCGGACAGCTGCTGCTTCAAACCGACGATCTGCCGCCGGTAAAACATGATCACATCCGGCTGCGGCTGGATCAGCCATCCGCGACCGGGCGGCCAAACCAGGATCCGGTCTGGCTGGTTTATCACGATACCAGACGTTTCGGCCGGATCTGGATGCTGCCGGACCGGTCTGCCGGCCAACCGGCCGGTCTGGCCGGTCTGGGTCCGGAGCCACTGGAACCTGGCTTCGACGGCTG
>DOFA01000134.1 GCA_003532195.1 Clostridiales bacterium | reverse complement strand
TTGTGCCCGGGCTTGATGATTTCATTGTACATGGCCGGCGACATGAAGGGATGGCCTTTAAATCCCATGTCTTCATAGTAAAACACGCCGTCGGGCTTTCCCTCCTCGGCAAAGAGGATTTCCTGCAGCTCGACGGTTAAACCGGAATAGGTGTCGACCATGTCGATCACCCATTCCGGATCCATGGCCATGCCGTAGAGCAGATGCTCGTGCCCACAGACCGGATGCATCAGCTCAAAGACATTGACCCCGCTCCACATAAAAAACCGCTGCTTCTCCTGGCAAAGCCGCTTCATTTGCCGGTAATGATCAAAATTGATCCGCCGGCGGTCCGGTTTCAGCAGCGGCTTGATGTGTTCTTCCCAGGCATCGCGCTCTTTGACCAGAAAATCGACATGTTCCGGCGTTGAATCATGAAGTTTGTGCCGGCGCAGCAAAGCACCGTTGCCATCTCGCTGTAAAATCGTTTCCTCGGTCTCCTCGACAACCTGAGGCGCAAAATCGAGATCAGCCATCAGATTGAACGGCCAGCAAAGATCGAGGTCAAAATCAAACAGATCGACAAACTGGTCATCCTCGCGCACCCAGCCTCGCTTGACCCATTCGCGTTGCGTGTCCCCCCAGAAATGCTCGAAGAGGCCGATCCGGTCGACCGGCTTCCTCTGGAGAATATTCCCGATCCGTTCGCGGCCTGTCATCTTTTCCATGAATTTCACCTCGTATGTTCCCAAGAAATTATTCATAAAATTCTAATGCCAGTTTATCAAATCATCAGGATTTGATAAATGACTCGAATTAAGCTATGATGACTGAAATTGATCTTGTTCAGTTAGGATCCGAGTCAAACGGCAGAAAGGACGATGAAGCCAATGCTGGACCGGTCAGCGATCACGGGAATGAATTTCGGCAGCGTTGTTTATCCGGTCAACGGCACCCTTGGACCCAGGATACAGAGTGATTGGCAGCTGGTGCTGCTGCACAGCGGCTGGGTCAAAATAACGATCGACGACCGCCAGCTGCTGCTGGAGCCGGGAGAGGTTTGCCTGCTTGAGCCCGGTCACCGGGAATACTTTCAGTTCAGCCAGGAGAGTCCAAGCTGGCACCGGTGGATTGCTCTGCGGCCTGTATCTCCAGATGCCTGCCCGGAATTGAAGATTTCAGCCTGGCAGCTGAAGATACGCATTATAACCGGGATGAACCAGATGATGGATAACCTGATGCAGCTGCAGCAAGCCGGCCTGCCGGACGATCACCCCAGCATGCTGCATATTGGGATGGCGGCGGTCGAGCTGTACCGGACCGCGGCCAATCCGGCGGCTTCGTCGGCGCTCCGGCATCCCGCCCTGGATCACATGATGAACTACATCCGCTTGAATTATTCCGGGAAAATCGGGCTGGCTGACCTGGCCGGGGTTGCCGGCCTTTCGCGCGAGTATCTGATTCGTCTGTGCCGGCAGTACAATCGGATGACGCCGATGCAGATGCTTTGGGACTATCGCTGCCAGCAGGGATTGAATTTGCTCAATGGCAGCGGGTTGACCGTCAGCACGATAGCCGAGAGCTGCGGGTTTGCGGCGGCCTGCCATTTTTCCCGCATGATCCGCAGCCGGACCGGACAAGCTCCGGGTCAAATTCGCCGCCAGGCTTTGCAGCTGGAGTGATTTATGCAGTTAGCTCGTTTGCTATAAATAAAGGAATAGTATCACTAATCAACCGGCAATGCAAGTTCAATGCAACCAGGTATCTTTCGCCGATGCGCGAATAATCGCATAGGATTCGCAGCAATATTTATAGGGAACGACATATACTTCATGGATGCGCGGCAGTTTTAACAAGAACAGGTCTTCTTTTGAGGGAAAGTCGTTGTGGTAGCCGGGCTGGCAATCCGGGTGTGAATGAACCCAGGCGATTGCTTTGCCGCCATATCGCAAAAATGAAGGCCAAAAATAGGTTCTGAGCAGCGGCCACAAGGTGTTGGCGCGGATGAACCACCATTGATTCATGCCCTTGTATGTTTTGCTGAAGGAGAAGATCTTTCCGCCATCCACATTGATTTCATAAAGCAGAGCTCCGTATTCGCGATCCCGGCTTAGGGGGCGGTATGCCAAAGCCCAGCCGCCAACCGCATCGAGTGCCGAATCATAACACATCCGGCCGATCCGTTCTGACCAGGCGGCCGCCAGCGCGGACTGTTCATCAGGGCAGTCTGGCTCCGGACTCCGGACAGCGCCGGTTTCATCGCCGGTTTCAACGGTGGTAGACAAATTCCCGTTGGGCATAGAAACTGATGACGCTCAGGAGTGAATCCACGATCACCTTGGCCACATAGATGTTAAACCCCACGGTGTCGGACAGCAGTTTGATCAAGCCGTAATTAGCCGCCATGATTCCGATAACGACGATATAATAGCGGACGATCGCCATCTTGCCGACATTTTTCCGTTTGAAGACGATGTCGCGATTGATCAGGTAATTGACCAGCGAACTGACGGAACGGGAAACCGCGACGCTGGCGATCAGATGGTCGGGAAAGGAGATGTTCATCAGATAAAAGCCGACATAGTCGACAACCGTGGCGATCAGGGATGAGGCGATATATTTGACCAGCAGGGCGTAAATCCGCGCCGAGTCCTGCAGGACCTTGAAATGCGAAGAACGGTTGCCTTCCAGGTAAATTGTCTCGATCGGCACCTGGACCAGGCTGATTTCGTTGGGCCGGATGGCCAGCAGCATGTTCATTTCGTATTCGTACCGCTCGCCGGGCAGCGACAGGAACAAGGAAATACTGGAACCGGGCAGGCCGCGCAGGCCGGTCTGCGTGTCCCGGACGTCACCGCCATGGATCAGCCCGAAGAAAAACCGGGTGATGCCATTACCCAGGCGGCTCTTCCAGGGAAC
>DOFA01000218.1 GCA_003532195.1 Clostridiales bacterium | reverse complement strand
ATCAGAAATAAACCGCCATCTTCGTGATGCTGTGGCTTTTATCAGGAGCATGAATTTCTGTCTGCCGCCTTTTGCCTTCTGGAGTCCGCAGGACTGGCTCGAAAAAGGACCGGAGTACGATGAGATCCGCGATAACATGCTGGGCTGGGACCTGACAGATTTTGGCAGCGGCAACTATCTGCAAGTCGGGCTTTTGCTCTTCACGCTGCGCAACGGCAACCTGAAAAACAGCCGTTATATCAAACCATATGCCGAAAAGCTCATGCTTGTCAGGGAAGGTCAGGTCACCCCGCTGCATTTCCACACCCACAAAATGGAAGACATCATCAACCGGGGCGGCGGCAACCTTTTGGTTCAAGTCTACAATGCTACTGAGGACGGCAGCGATTTCCTCGGGACGCCGGTTGAAGTTTCCATCGACGGCAGAACCTATCCGGTCGAAGCCGGCAGCCTGATCCGGATCAAACCCGGCGAAAGCATTGCGATCCCGGCCGGGCAATACCACAAATTCTGGGGTGAGAAGGGATACGGCACGATTCTGCTCGGTGAAGTCTCGAAGGTTAATGATGACGTGAACGACAATCGTTTTCACGATGCTGTCGGTCGTTTCCCCGCCATCGAGGAAGATGAGCCGCCGCTGTACTATTTATGCAACGAATACCCTGCCGCTGGTGTTAATGCCTGAATGCGGCCTGCGCCATGCGAATGACCAGCTGTTTGTATGAAATTCCCTGGCAGATCGCACAGGCTTGAGGGAAATAGCTATATTCCGGATTCATGCCTGGCAGCAGATTTGCTTCCAGGAAAAAGGGAACGCCCTGCGCATCCATTTTGATGTCGATCCGGCCAAAATCGCGGGCGCCTAAAACGGTAAATGCTTTTCGCGCCAAATCGGACACCTGGGTAAATGTTTTTGGATCCGTGACAGGTTCCAGCTGTTCGAAATTATCCTGCTTGGCTTTAAAGCCGAGAAAACTTGCAGGCTTTTTGCTGCTTCTCAGCTTCAATTCGACCGGCATGACGGATAAGGGAGCATCGGCTCCCGCTGCCAGAATCGCAACTGTAAATTCGCGCCCCGACAGGAATTTTTCCACAAGCGCCGGCTGTTTAAAGTCATGATGTATTTGTCCGATCTTGCTGTTGAATTCTGCAAAGTCTTTGACAACTGATTTATGATCAATTCCCTTGCTGTCGCTTTCATACAAAGGCTTGATGAACAGCGGAAAGCGAACCGGGAGTTTATCTGCATCCGCGTACTGCCCTGGCAATGCGGTGAAGGCTTCAGCTGTAGGGATGCCATGTTGGCGCATGACATCTTTGGCGCGCCATTTATCGAAGTCCAACAGGATTGCCGCTCGTTCTGATCCGGTATAGTTAATCCTCAAGTCGGTCAGGTATTGCGACAACCATATTTTATTTTCAGAAACTTTCATTGCGGATGAAGCGGAGAAATCCAGATATTTAATGCCCGCGACAACCAGATCCGGCTGACGGGCGGCCAGCGCATCAAGGTCGGACTGAGAATTAATGATGCTCAGATGTGCATGTGGGTATCGCTCAGCCAGAGCTTCGCAGACTGATTGGCAATTGCCGATCGATCCGAATCCCATCATCGCCAAATCAGCTATTGCTGTAGTCCGAACTTCGATTTTAATCTCTGAGAATTGAAAAGATGATTGATGCAAATGCCAGTCCCTCCAAGATTTTATCAACTTACTTCGGGCAAACAACTCTATCTTACACTCAAAGTTGTTGGATGGTCAAATCATGTATGGCTATCATTTCAGATTTCTGGCCGGTTATCTCAGATAAACATGATCTTTTCGATCAGAACATTTGTAATCTCAAGCAAAATTACCTATACTGATAATAGAGTGGCAAATAGGTTGAAAAGCCGAAAGGAGAAAAGGCTATGGGTGGAGATATACTGGTTTATTTGCTGGTTATCGCAGCAATTATTATCTTTTTATCCGTGTTCTTCAGTTTCGTTCCGGTCAGGCTATGGATTTCCGCGTTGGCGGCCAATGTCAAGGTTGGTATTTTTAACTTGATTGGCATGCGTTTACGCAGGGTTATCCCAGCCCGGGTGGTCAATCCGCTGATTAAGGCGACCAAGGCCGGCCTGAATGTCAACATCAACAACCTGGAAGCTCATTTCCTGGCCGGGGGCAATGTGGACAAGGTGGTCAATGCCTTGATCGCAGCCCAGCGGGCGGAAATTCCGCTGGAATTTGAACGGGCGGCCGCGATCGACCTGGCTGGCCGCAATGTCCTGGAAGCCGTTCAGATGAGCGTCAATCCCAAGGTCATCGAGACACCCCTGGTGGCGGGCATCTCGAAAGACGGCATTGAGCTGAAAGCCAAAGCCCGGGTGACAGTCCGGGCCAATATCGAGCGCCTGGTCGGCGGCGCCGGCGAACAGACGATCATTGCCCGTGTCGGTGAAGGTATCGTGACGACAATCGGTTCAGCTTTGTCGCATAAAGATGTTCTGGAGAATCCGGACAGCATCTCCAAGACCGTCTTGAGCAAAGGGCTTGATGCCGGCACAGCATTTGAAATTCTTTCGATCGATATTGCTGATGTCGATGTTGGACGCAATATCGGCGCCCAGCTGCAGACTGACCAGGCGGAAGCCGACAAGCGGATTGCCCAGGCCAAGGCCGAGGAGCGCCGGGCCATGGCGGTAGCCCGCGAACAGGAAAACATGGCTGCCGTTGTCGAAATGCGGGCCAAGGTAGTTGCAGCCGAAGCCGAAGTGCCGAAAGCGATGGCCCAGGCCTTGAACGAAGGCAAGCTGAGCATCATGTAAGGATTGCGTCAGAAAACGCCGGGGTGGTGGAGAAATATGGCGAATCTGGTTGATCAGATTAATGAAATGTTGAATATTCTCGAGGTTATGGATCCCAAGGCTGCCGCCCAGTTCAGAGGCAGATCTTTTCCGCTGAGCGAAAGACCGGCTGGCATACCGGAACTATCCGACATTCGCAGCTATGCTGCTCCTAGTCCGAAACCGGCCGCTCCGGCGCTGGCTGTTCCGGCGGCGGGCACGGCCGAGAGCAAGGCAGCGGCCATAGTTGGCAGCAGGATCGGCCTGTCTGGCGCAACGCTGACCCAAGGTATCATCCTCTCGGAAATACTGGGCAAGCCTGTCTCCAAACGTCGCAGCCGCGAAAAAAAGTAACCCTGCCTGAAGCAGGATGTGGATTTCGGCAGAAATGTCTTTCCCGGCAAAGGGAAGTCATTTCTGTTTCCGTTTGTTCTATGAACTGATTTATTGATTGAGATTGGCTGAATTATTTTGGCAAAACGTATTTGAGTGGAGGCCATGCATGAATAATGTTGTCGAAATCAAGAACCTGACCAAGTATTACGGCAAGTCGCGGGGCATCATCGATGTCAGCTTCGATGTCCATGAAGGCGAGATCCTGGGCTTCATCGGGCCTAACGGCGCCGGCAAGTCGACGACCATCCGGACTCTGCTGTCCCTGATATACCCAACGTCAGGCAGCGCTACGATCTTCGGCAAGGACTGCATCAAGTACGGTTATGAAATCCGAAAAAACATCGGTTACCTGCCGTCCGAAGTTTTTTACTATGACAACATGAAAGTGCTGGAGCTTCTTAAATATTCGGCGTCCTTCTATGGCCGGGCTGATCTGCAGCAGATTCGCCGCCTGGCCGAAATGATGGACCTTGATTTGACCAGGAAAATCGATGACCTGAGTTATGGCAACAAGAAAAAAGTCGGCATTGTCCAGGGATTGCTGCATAACCCGAGCCTGATCATTCTCGATGAGCCGACCAGCGGGCTTGATCCGCTGATGCAAAAGAAGTTTTTCGACCTGATCCGGGAGCAAAACCAAAAGGGCGCGACCGTCCTGATGTCCTCCCATATACTCCCCGAAGTCCAGAAATTATGCTCCCGGGTCGCGATCATCAAGGAGGGGCGAATTATCAAGATCGAGGATATTGCCACGATGCGCAATACCGCCTACAAGAAAATCAAGGTCGAATTCGCGGATGAAATCCCGGCGGACCTGACCGGGCTCGCGGGCGTCAGCTCTTATACCCGGGAAGGAGCCGAAGTGTCTTTCCTGTTTATGGGCAACATCAATCTGGCCATCAATAAAATCGCCGTTTGCCGGCTGAACAACATCTCGATTGAAGAACCTGACCTCGAGGAGATTTTCCTGCATTACTACAACAAGGCGGACTAGGGGGAGGAAGCACCATGAACATTCTGAAGCAGGAACTTAAAATGGCATTCCGCTCCTGGTTGTATTTTACGTTTGGCATGCTGGCTACCCTGATCATCTTTATCAGCTTTTTCAACGTTTTCCAGACCGACGCTGCTCTGATGGATCAGCTCCTGCAGAATTTTCCGCAGGAATTCAAGGCGGCTTTCGGCTTTGCCGATGTCAAGCTCTCGAGCATTGATGGCTACCTCAGTTTTACGATCAGCTATATCGTCCTGGTCGGAGCCGTCTATGGCATGAAGCTTGGCCTGGCACTGCCATCAGAGGAATATCGTGCCAAGGCAGCGGACTTTCTTCTGACCAAACCAGTCCGGCGGACCCGGGTCGTGACCGCCAAGCTTCTGACGGTCCTGATCTGCCTGTTTGCGCAAAATATCATCATCTTCGGCGCGGGATTGGCAGCGGCGAATCTGCTGGCCGCGGATAAACCTGACGTCTTAACCTTTACCTTGCTCTGCTTCTCCATTTTGTTCGTGCAGCTTTTCTTTGCCGGGATCGGGCTGGCTCTGGCTGCGGTCCTGCAAAAAATCAAGTCGGTCATGCCGATTACGCTCGGAGTGGTGTTTTTCTTCTTCATCATCGAACTGATCAACCAATCCTTGCAGGAAAAGCCCCTGACCTATCTGACGCCGTTTTCCTATTTTAAGGGCTCGGATATCCTAGCCAGCCGCGTCTACGATTCGACTTATCTGATCATCGACCTGGCTGTATTTGTGGTGTTCACCGGGCTGGGTTATTGGATCTATCAAAAAAAAGACGTTCATTCCCTGTAAGAGAGGAGGTCGGCGAAGATGAACCTATTCTGGCACGAAATAAAAGCCAATTTCCGGTCTTTCCTTATCTGGTCAGCGTCCATGGTCTTTCTGGTTGCCGCCGGCATGATGAAATATTCGGCTTTTGCCAAGACTGGTGAAACGGTCAACGATCTGTTCAAAACGATGCCCGCGGAACTGATGACGATCATGGGCATCGAAGCCGGTTTCGACTTAAGTTCGATCGCCGTCTTCTTCAGCATTTTCTTCCTCTATTTTCTTCTGCTGATGATCGTCCACAGCTGTCTGCTCGGCGTGTCGATCATAGCCAAGGAAGAACGGGACAAGACAGCCGACTTCCTGCTGGTCAAGCCGATCCGGCGCAGCAAAGCGGTAACGGCCAAAATCCTGGCGGCCCTGACACTGGTCGTTCTTTACAATATCGTGACCTTTGCCGCATCCGCCCTGTTCGTCGGCCAGGCCAATACAACCGGCGAATCCCTGACCGGGAAAATATTTGCCGTGACATCCGTGCTGCTGATTATCCAGGTCCTGTTTCTCGGCATCGGCCTCCTGCTGGGCGCGTGGGCGAACAGCGCGGCCCGGGCTGCCGGCCTGGCGACCGCGATCATTCTCGGCACCTTTCTCCTGAAGGTCCTGATTGATCTGCAGGACAGCCTCGATTGGCTGGATTTTCTGACCCCATTCCGTTACTTTAATTCTGCCGACATCATGTTCCGCAACCAGGTCAGCGTCGGTTATGTTGTCCTGTCCCTGGCCGTGACGGCCGTATCGGTCGCCGGAACCTATCTGTTCTTTCAGAGGCGGGACCTGCGCTGTTGAGGGCGGGACCTGCGCTGCTGAGGACTCGGCCTGCGCTGCTAAAGGCTAAAAAGCCGGATCGCGATAACTGACCGGTTCGGCAAAGGGCGGCCGGCTGCCGGTCAGCACGCCGTACAGCGCGTCGCTGCAGGCTGAAATGGCTCTGGCCATCTCCGGATACGGGCGGTTCGTGCAATCGATCAGTCCGTGCGCCATGTGCTCGCCGTCGAAGCGTCCGAGCAGGGACTGGTCATTGTACTCGAAATAATGGGTGCCAACACAGCAGGGGAATGCCGCGGCGGTCTCCACATAATGCCGGTACGCTTTGCCGCGATCGGTCGATGTGGCGGCGCAGATATGGCCGGAGCGCCAGAGGCCGCTTTCCGGTTCGCCGACATGCCATTCGCCGATGATGACGGGTTTTCCGGCCGAAGCAGCCAGACGCAGCTTTTCCGAGGGATCGCGTTTGTAGCAATTGAAGGAAAGCACGTCGAACAGATCATTATACAGGGCATATCTTGGGATATAGTTGCTGTAGCGCAGGCCAAGACACAGATGATTGCCTGTGACCCGGCGGCATTCCTGTAAGGGGATATCGGCATAGCGGCGCATGAGAATCCGCTCGTAAGCCTCAAGGTCGTTTTTAGCCCGTTCCGTCGGCCGGTAGGAACGGGGCAGGGGCTCGAGCAGGCGGTCGAAGGAATCGCAGGACAGCTGCCAGCAGACGCCAAACTCGCCAATATCGGCGTAACGGCCGCTGATCCAGGCCGCCCAGTGCTTGCGGGTCTCCAGCGGGTGTTCGCAGACCAGCATTTCATAAGCCAGGTTGCAGTCTTCCTGGAACATCCATTCCGGCTCGTTATTTAGGAAGTAGCCAATCAGGGCCGGTTTGCCCGCATGCGCGGCCAGGCCGGAAACCGCGTAGGCACGGCTGTTCAGCAGATATTCGTCGGCAAAGACGTCCGGGAAATCGCGAAAAATACGGCGCCTGGTCATGGGGAAGTCCTTGAGCGATAAGACATAGGGGAGGCCGGAAAGCCGCAGGAAGTCCTCAAGCCGCTCATCGGTATAGTTGACGACGCCGACGCCGGTCGTATTGAGCCCCCATTCATGAAACCGATTGGTTGTTATCATGCGCCAGGCTTCCCACCAGTCTGAGCCGAAAATACGCATCATATTAATCCGCGCCGGGTTGATCATCCAATGGCCGCTTTGCCGGTCGAGACCATTGCGCTTGACATATTCGGCGATTGCCGCCGGCTTGATGAAAGCCCCGGCGAAGACCGGGTCGTCCGGTTTTGGTGCGGTTTCGTAAAACGATTTCATACCGGTGTACCAGCCGAACTCGCCCATCCTGGTACCATAGCAAACGCCATGCGAAAAAAAGGCATAGCCGTCCGGATCGACGAGCCACCAGCGTCCCTGGTCCCGAACCGTGCGGAACCAGCCGGTAGCCGCAAAATGCTTTTCTCGAAAGCCGCCCCAGCGGCTTCGATCACCGCGCCGGGCGGGACTGTGCAAAGCCTGGCTGTATTCAGCGGTGACCCGTTGGCGCATTTCCGCCAGCGAATGAGTTTTCGTCGGCCATTCACCCTGAATGCGCTGCCCGAGAGCATCGACGACCGGCGCCGGTGCGGCGACGGATTCCGGCGTTGCCGACGCCAGATACAAGCCAAAGAGGGTACCGCTTTCCCAGGCCTTGCCCCGGGCGACGGTCAGCTCAATGGTTTCAACTTCGTCCAG
>DOFA01000235.1 GCA_003532195.1 Clostridiales bacterium | reverse complement strand
GCATAGCGGGCAAAAGCCCGCGCGCCGGGGAGCTCCGGCGCATAGGTGCACTGGCGGACCAGGCCCCAGGCTGCCGCGAACAGCTGTTCATAGTCGTTCCGGTCGATTTGCCAGGCTTTGCCGGCGCTGGCCCCATATTTCGGATTGGTGTAAGGCCCTTCAAAATGAATGCCGGCCAGGCTGGTTTCGGGATTTTGCAGCGCCTGCCTGATCCTGAGGATGCCGTTGAGCCAGGTTTCTTTGGGCAGACTGTAGGCCAGCGAGATCAGGAGCGATGTCGTCCCATAAAACATATGATGGGCTGCCGCCTGGTCCGGAGCTTCGTATCCTTCGGCGCTGCCGCCGCCATGGCAGTGGATGTCGACGAAACCCGGCCCGGCGTAGAGCCCGTCGGCATCGATGATCCGGGCGTCCCGGGGCGGCCGCACGTTCCCGGCTGCCAGGATCATGCCGTCTTCGAACAGGATTGAACCCTCGGCAACACCCTCCGGCAGCACCAGTTTCGCGTTCGTCAGCGCGGTAATCATTTCAGGTTCTCCTGTTCGGGCGCCGCTTCCGGTTCCGGGGTGGTATATTTCTTCGGGTCGTAGATCAGCAAAGAACATTGGGCCTTATCGGTCCGGGAAAAATCATATTTGTAGGCCAGACCGTGCTTCTCGACCGACAGCCGATAGAGGTCGCAATGCTGGCAATATTCCTCAAAGGGCTGCATGTGGGTCAGTTCGAGCAGGCGGCCTTTGGATGGGCAGCGGTGCATGTCGATCCGGAAATAACCCGCTTCTTCATCCAGGGTCAGCGTGAAATCGGCCGCCTCTTCATTCAGGGTATGCGTCCAGTAATTCCAGCAGCCGCGGAGGCCATCCCGGTCGAGATACTGGTTCAGGGGTGCCCGGTCGGNNCCCGCCAATAGTCGTACACAGCCTGGCGGCCCGATTTTTTATCGAGGAAACGGAACAGCTCGCTGTAGGCGGGAATGAACTCAGTACACGAAATCATAAGCATTCCTTTCTCAGAAGGCCGAGCGCCGCGTCGATCACCTGGTCGCCGGCTTCGGGGGCGAAAATCGAGACCATCGGCTCGTAGCCGCCTTCGGCAAACGCTTCCTGCGTATAGAGGTAGCCGTTGCTGGCGCCGTTGGTTGTCGTCGCCAGACATGTCAGGACGCAGGGGGATTCCTGCTTCAGCCGCAGGCCGAATTCGACGAACATTTCACAGGGAACCCCGACGATGCGGCCCGCGCCGATGCCAAGAACCATAATCTCAAACGGCAGCAGCGCCCGGTAGCCGTCCAGCGCTTTTTCGCCGGCCTGGGCGATCAGCAGGCGCCGGTTGGCGCCGATCAGGGCGCATTCCAACGTGCGCTGGAGCGGATAGGGTTTATGGCCGCTGACAGAGTCCTGATAGGCTTTTTCCGCATTCTGCTGGTCCTGGGCCGCCTGTTCGGGCGTCGGGATCGGTTTGAGCGCCGGGCTAATGTCAGCCCGCATGGAAAAAAGCTGCGGATCGCTGTCATATTCCAGCCGGGCCAGGACGCGCTGGGCTTCGGACGCCAGGGCATAGCCGACGCGCCGGGCTTCGGCGAAGGTCTGGCCGGAGCGGAAATGGCGCGACGACTGGTTGCCTGAGGCCCCCATCTGGAATCCGACGATCACCGCCGGGTCGTTTTTCTGGAAATATTCATAGATATAGGCGGGATAGTCGGCGGAGAGGCTGCGGTTCTCGGCATGCAGGAAGGTTGGATGCAGGGCGTAATCGACCAGGATGCCCCGGACAGCCTTCGCGTCATCGCGGATGGCGGTGACCCAAACCTGCGGATCGGTCAGGCCTTCCTTGTCCCGGCGGTTGCCGCCGACATTTTGCTCTTTGCCGCAGATGCCATGGCCTATGGCGATTTCGGCCGGGAACACATTCATCATGGCCGCCTGGACGCCGGCTACGATCTGCCGGTTGACTTCGTCGAGGTAATGCGGGTACATCTCGCGGTCCTCGTCCCACAGTCCAAAGGGAATCCCGGCAGGCGCCGGCCCGGAATGCGTATGGGTCGTCGAGATCATGATATGGCCGGCTGGTATGCCGCAGGCCTGCTCAATCTGCCGGCGCACAATCTGCACCCTGCTCTTGGAATAGTAGCAAAGGTCCAGCGTGACGATCGCCAGACGCACGCCCCGGTTCTGCAAATAAAAGCAGTGCGCCTTGATGTCGTCGTGCACATCCGTATGGTAGCGGTCCAGCGGCAGCGGATAACCGGTCAAAAAGGCCGGGAAATCCGGGGTGATGATTTTTTCGCTGACTCCTGCAATTA
Organism: Clostridiales bacterium; assembly: GCA_003532195.1. Lineage (GTDB taxonomy): Bacteria > Bacillota > Clostridia > Saccharofermentanales > UBA5734 > UBA8949. Next base: position 10,960 of record DOFA01000235.1, on the reverse strand, counting down.
ACATATTCGCTTTCTCCTGTCCGTATCTGCCGGCCGTGAATCCGATCAATCGAATTTCTGCCGCAAAGCTTCGTATCTTGACCGGATTTCCCGGTATTTAGCATGATTGTATTTATCCGGTTCATAGCGGGTCCGGATCTGGACGAAGTGTTTCCGGGCTTCAGAGAAGTCCCGGTAAAGGCCAGCGCCGACGCCGGCGCACATGCCGGCGCCAAGGCAGCCGGTTTCACGGGTTTGCGGCACCAGGACGGCATCGCCGGTTATATCGGCGATAATCTGGCACCAGACCGGGCTCGCTGCTCCGCCGCCGAAAACACGCAAGCTGTCGCCGTGTTTGACCTGCTCGTTGATGGTGCGGTGGGCGTCGGCCAGGCCGGCGATTTCAAAGGCAATGCCTTCGAGAACCGACCGGGCGATATCGCCGCGGGTGCTGTCGAGGCTCATGCCGGCCAGCAGGCCGGGCATGGAGGTGCGTTTCCCCGGGCTGAGCAGCGGGTAGAAAAACATACCCCGGGCGCCGGGCGGCGCCGCCTCGGCCAGGCTGTCCATGGCCGCGTAAGTCAGATCGGGGAAAAAGCTGTTCCGGACCCACTTGAGCGCGGCGCCGGATGTGGCGACACAGCTTTCCAGAATCCAGCGCCGGCGGTCGAATCCGTGGCAGAACAACTGCTGCGACCGGTCCAGCAGGGGCTGCCCGGTCAGGGAAGATATGGCGCTGGCTGTCCCGAGCGAGACCGTGACCATTCCTTCGTCGATGCCCGCGCCCAGAGCTGCGCATTTCTGGTCTTGCAAACCGAGGACAACCCTGGCTTTATCTGACAGTCCCAGCTCCACGGCAACCTCCGGCAGAACTGTCCCGATGGTGTCGCCGTGGCAGCCGATAGCGGGGAACTTGCCCTGATCGATGCCGTAGCGGTCAAACAGGCTGCCGATCCACGAGCGTTCGGCGATATCATAGCACAGGGTGCCGCTGGCCATGCTGTAATCCGTGGCCGCCGCCCCGCAGAGCCGGTAGAGGAGAAAGTCCATCCCCATCAGGAACTTCCACGTTTTTTCATAAACCTCGGGGCGGTTCTTTTTCAGCCACATGACCTGGGTGAAAACCAGCGAGCCCGGGCAGCGGCCGGTCCGCCCGCACAGGTCCATCATGTCGTAATCTTCCCGCAGGCGGGCAGCTTCCTCGCCAGCACGGGCATCATACCAGCTGATCGCGTTCATCAAAGTGTTACCGCTGCGGTCAACCGGAACAAACGCAATACCTTGCGAGCTGACGGACAATCCGGCGATTTGCCTGCCGTCAATGCCGGCTTTGGCGATTGCCGCCCGAATCGCCGTCCGGGTGTGCAGCCACCATTCGTCCGCATCCTGCTCGACACCGTCGGGGGTGAAAATCAGGTTGTATTCAATGTAATGGTCGCCCAGGATGCTGCCCTGCGCATCGAAAACCATGCTTTTGCATCCTGTCGTCCCCAGGTCAATTCCTAATAAATACATATCCGGCTCCTGAAATCATTCTTTTGGTGAGATCAATATCCTGTGAGCTCCATGCAGGTGATCGGCTGCGCGATCGCCGGGTCAATGAAAATGGTGCACGGCAGGACCTGATAGATGGAACCGGGAACCATTGGGGTCACTGGGCCGTGTGTGATCAGCCGGGAGGTCATGCGCTGCCAGGACGAAAAGGTGCCCATGGTGGTCAGGCCGTGGCATTCGACTCTCTTTTTGGCGTGCAGGACATCGCGCGGGCCGACCGTCGCCGCCTTGGGCGGGACGCCGCCGACATTGCCGGAACAGCCGAAAACGCCGTGGAGGGAGTTCTGGGCAATGGTCAGCGGGTGTAAGGTCACGATCTTGGCCGGCTGCTGCAGATATTCCTCGATCGACGACACCTGCGTATACTCCGGGCAGGGGTCGATAAAGGCGATATGGCCGGCCCAGCCGGGGCCGGATGTGAAGTAGTCGATGCCGCCGCCGGTTTTCTCATCGATCAAATCCGAATAATAATTGATATTGCGGGTGGTCGGGCAGAGGATATTCTCCGGCAGCGGACGCAGCTCGGGATCGATCCGGTTGATGAAATATTTTAGGAAGGAATAGGTAAAGCCGGCTTGATAGGTATCCGGAGCAATATTGCCGTCTTCGTCCGCCCACTCATCCATGGTGACAAAAACGCAATTCTTGCAGCTGATGCGGTTGCGGTTGATCAGTTCAGCCAGCGCCATGTGGGTGTGCGGATTCGGATTGCCGAAAATCGTGGAATATCTTTTATTCTGTTCAAAAGATTCCTTGATCCCGATAAATTTTTCAGCAAGGACAACGGCTCCGGCGTCATAAATAATCCGGATGTTGACGTCAGGATTGTCGTGTTTTTCGATTTCCTCCGGCGTCATCCTGGCCAGCCGGTCCAGAAGCTCCTGGTCTTTGACCGGACAAAAGTCTGCCGATTTGAACTTAAAGGATTCGCTCATTTTATACCTTCCTGTTCCTGCCGCTGCGCGCCCGGTCATTTTAACTGGGAGTGCGCGGCTGTTAATTAAAAGGTTTCAAATCATTCGGGTTCAGATGCCCCGAGTATCTGCCGGGGTAAGGATTTCGCTGCGGTTACTTTCGATGGCGGCCAGCAATTATGCTTATTTATCATATAACATTTTGCACAACAGATCAAGTATCTACTTTCAAAAGTTCAGCACTTTCCTGACAAATCGATTTTAGGCGGCAAATAGCGTCATGTCAAGGGTTTGGAGATTATCAGACCGAATTTCGCCGTGAAGGCGGCGGCAGTGTTTGCCTTTCATTGTCAAAAGCTATACATAAAATGATTTATAAGATTACTTACGGAATTGATGAATTATATAAGGATCCGTGCTATAATCAGGAGGTCTGAAACAGGTACCAGAATCTCGCGAATACCTAGACCATTGAAATTTTAAAACCTTTTAATTATACTCAAGATAAACCGTTATCTGGATCGGCAATCAAGATGTTCCATTAATTTGATGAGGTGAATCGTATGAGCACAAATTGGCCCCTGGGAGAAAAAGAACTGCGGATCGGGATCATGGGCATGACCGAAGGCAACGGCCACCCCTATTCCTGGAGCGCCATGTACAATGACTTTAATAAGGAATACATGGATCGCTGCCCTTTTGCCGGCATTCCGGTTTATCTCAACAAACAGCCTAAAAGCACCATCGGCATACCGGGCGCGCATATTACGCACATCTATTGCAATCAGCGCAGCGACGCCGAGGATGTCGCCCGCTGCTCGCTGATCCCGAATATCGTCGACCGCCCGGAAGAGATGATCGGCCAGGTTGACGCCGTGATCTGCGCCACCGATGTCGGATCGGAGCATGTCGACCGCTGCAAGCCTTTCATCGAAGCCTGCTTGCCGATGTTCATCGACAAACCGCTGGTTGACAATGAAGCCGACCTGCGCACGTTCGTCCAGTGGCGTGACGAGGGCAAGCACTTCATTTCGTCTTCTTCCATGAGATATGTCAAGTCGATGGAACCCTTCTTCAAGAACCATTATGAAATCGGCAAACTGATGTATATCTGCCAGCCGATGTGCAAAAAATGGGAGACCTACGGCATCCACGCCCTGGAAGCCATTTTCCCGCTCCTTGGCGAGGGCTTTGTCTCGGTTCAGAATACCGGCACTTATGAGCGGAATATCCTGCACCTCATCCATGAGTCCGGCTGCGACGTCAACATCCCCCTATCGGCAGGCATGTACGGCGCATTCGGCAATTGCCTGCTGATCGGAAGCATCGGCAGCAAAGTCGTTTCCGACGGCGATTCCTACTATGCTTTCAAAAAGCAGATGGATAATTTCGTCCATTACCTGCGCACCGGCAAAGAACCATTCCCGTTTACGGAAACCATCGAATTGATGAAGCTGGTTATCGGCGGCATCATCAGCCGCGAGCAGGGCGGCCGCAAGGTCCTGCTGTCGGAGATCAAGGAGCGTTAATCATGAGCTGGCTGGAAAAGTTCTCCCTGGCGGGCAAAAAAGCCCTGATTCACGGTGCGGATTGCCCGCGCGGCGAGGAAATCGCCGCCGGCCTTTGCGAGGCCGGCGCCCAGGTCTGGCTGTGCGGCGCCGATCCGGAAGCGTTGGCCCAAGCCACGCGCCGGCTCGCCGATTCCGGCTGTACGGCGGCTGGTTCATTCGTTTATGAGCCGGGGACCGAAGCTGCCGCCATCGATTTAATGGCCAATGTCCGGCGGGATATGAGAAGGCTGGACATTTTTATCGATAACGCGTCCTGCCGGCTGCCGGCCGGCTGGGACCATGATTTCGCGGCCATCGACCAGGTTTTCAAACGGACGCAGCTCGGTCTGATCCTGACTGTCAAGCAAGCCGGCCTGCTCATGGTCGAACAGGAGTCCGGCTCGGTTATCTTCATCACGGATTATACGGCTTTGGTTGGCTGCGACGTGCATTTATACGCCGGCGAACCGGAGAAATTCAATGAGGATTTCTCGCTGCTCACAGGTTTCGTCAAAGGCTCCTATGTCAATTATGCCCGCCAGGCCGCCGGTTTTCTCGGCGAGCATCAGGTGCGCTGCAACTGCATCGCCTTTGCCCCCACGGAGGGAACCGTCCCGGCCGGATTCGCCGACGCCTTCATCCGGCACACGCATCTGAAACGTCTGGCCAGGGCAACGGACGTCAAATCGGCCGTTGTATTCCTGGCCTCTGATGCCTCGGCCTATATCACCGGCATCACCCTGCCTGTCGACGGCGGCTATACAGCCAAATAGATTAAAAAGGAGCCTGCGGTTATGAACACCCTGGATTTATTTTCCTTAAAAGGTAAAACGGCTCTGATCACCGGCGGGAGGATCATGTACGGGAAAAGCTGCTCGATCGCCCTGGTCGACGCTGGCGCCAAACTATTCCTGGCCAGCCATTCCGTGGAAGCGGCCCAGGACACGGCCCAGGAGCTGCGCGAGCGCGGCGGCGAAGTTGTGGTCGTGCCCTTCCACCAGGAAGATCCGGAATCGATCCGCCAGCTGGTCGCACAGGTCGTCCAACAAGCTGGGGCGATCGATGTTTTCGTCAATGCCAGCCGAGTGATCCCGAAAGGCGGCGTCGGCTGGTTCCAGGAAGAAGCGGCCCTGGAATGGTCAGTCCGGGTCAATTCCGCCGGCATGATTTACTTAAATAAACTGGTCGGGGATCAGATGATCCGGCAAAAGAGCGGTTCGATCATCAACATCGGCTCCATGATGGGCCTGGTCGGCGTGGAAAAACACAACTACGACGGCGAACCCGGCATGGCGGCGGGAGCGTACGGGCATGATTATTCCTTGAACAAGTCCGGCCTACTCGCCTGGACCCGCCACGCCGCCAGCTATTACGGCCAGTATGGCATCCGGGTCAATTCCCTGTGCCCCGGCGGCCTGAAATCCGACCGCACGCCGCCGCTTTTCAGCGAGAATTACGCCAAACACACTCAACTGGGCCGCCTGGCCAACAACGACGACATCAAAGGGCCCTTGCTCTTTCTGGCCTCGGACGCCTCCGCCTATCTGACCGGCCTGTCGATACCCGTCGACGGGGGATATACAAATATATAACGTTCCAGTTGCCCGTCGACTGCCTCGCCGATCAGACGGATCATAGTTAATATAGACAGCTTGATTTATGGTTATAAATAGTATATGCTTTTTATAACGAAATGAGGCGTGTTTATGAAACGTCCGGATAATCTGGAGCAGGTGAAAAAACGGGTACAAGACGCAAAAGAGGGTTCTGTATTTATCCCCTCTGATTTTTTTGATATCGCGGAATCCGTTAAAATAAATATGTGTCTTGATCGGCTCCAAGTTACAGGATATCTTCAGCGCATCATGCGAGGCATCTATGTCAAGCCTCGTTTCAGTGAACTTATGAATAAATATATCCCGCCTCGCACTGATGACGTCGCAAAGGCAATAGCCCGGAACTACGGCTGGACAATCGTTCCCTGTGGCGACACCGCTTTGAACCTGCTGCGGCTGTCTGCGCAGGTTCCCGCCGTCTGGCTCTATGTCAGCGACGGCCCGTACAAGGAATACGAAGCGGACGGAATGACGCTGAAATTCAAACACACAGACAACAAAAAGGAGCTTATAAACATATCATACATAACCGCACTCGTCGTCCAGGCGCTGAAAGCGCTGGGCAAGGGAAATGTGTCGGACAAGGAGATCCGAGGTCTCTCAAAGCTATTGAGCGAGGAAGAAAAAACAAAAATGCTCGATGAGGCCAAGCGTGTCACAGCGTGGGTTTACGATTTCATACGAATAATCTGCAAGGAGGGCAGCTATGAATAAAATGGCAAAGCTTAGCCCCAGGAACAATGCCCGTACATGGACCCTCGTTTCAGTGATCCTGACCATAGCCGGAGCAGCCATGATCCTGGCGGGAATCTGGCTCGATGATTTTAACTGGTACTGGTTGATTATGGTCGGCCTCCTGCTGGGGTTGACTTTCTTGATCATGAGCGTAATCTTCGCGGCCCAGGCCAGGCGGTTGGACCGACTGTTCCGTCATGATAGGGAGCTTCTGGCCCACTGGATTTTTCCGATTCAAGAGAAGCAGGCTGCCATTGACAAAGAGATGTCTCAGCGCCAGTCCGGCAACCGTGCCATCCTACTGATTGTGATTGTATTTTTTGTTGTTATTGGCGGTCTTTTCCTGCTTTTCGGTTTTGATGATATTGATGAAGCATGGCTGTTTCTGGCTATCATGCTGGGCGTGCTGGGCATCGTTGCCCTGGCAGCATTCCTGGCGCCCTGGCTTGCCCATCGCCGCCACAAAAAATCGCAGCCTGATGTCTATGTTGGCCTCTACAGTGCCTGGGTTATGGGTGAGTATGTCCAATGGAAGGCGCCCCTGACCAGGCTCAACCGTGTCTTGCTGCGCAAAAACAAGCAGGGTCTGGTCATCGATATTGATTTTGCCCTATTCCAGCGGTATGGCTACCAGCAGCACCATTGCCGCATTCCGGTACCAGAAGGCCATGAGAATGAAGCCAGCCAGGTGGCTGAGGCTATCGCGGCGGCCGGTCACGTACCCCTGGTACCGCTTGATCAGTAAAGAGAACGTGGCTTGGTTTGAGAAATACTTTAGGATGAGGTCTCTATGTTCTTTCGCTCGCTGTCCTCGCCGCGGTGCGGCTGCGGATGCGAGCTCCAGAATATAGGAACCTTAAGGTTTATATCGGAAATGATACTATCATTCTATCACTGACTGGTGTTATTATCAGTGATAGAATGATAGATAGATAGATAGATGGAACGACTTGCGGAGGCGCGAAGTGAGGATACCGGAAACCAATCAAATTGAATTGAAAGAGAAGTTTGTTCCTGAACTCAAAAAGGATGTTGTGGCGTTTGCAAATACAGATGGTGACGGAATTAGTCCGGACGTGACCCTGTTCACTCAATTTGACTACGTACAAGAAAATGGGAAAACCGCTATCAAAATATCGATCGGGTCTGGAACAAAACAACCCTATTATTTACGCGATAAGGGCATGAAGCCATCCGGTGTCTATATTCGACAGGGCACGTCGTCTGTTCCTGCCTCTGAAGATGCGATTAGAAAAATGATCAAAGAATCGGAAGATGACTCTTACGAGCGATGATATTTATACAAATCTGGGGCTGCTGCTGTCCGATCAGTGCAAACATTCCATAAAGCTCGCCATTTTTCAGGGAACCGATGAGCGAGATTATCCGCCGGACGCCGTTCGCGAGGCCTTGCTCAATGCAATAATCCATCGTGACTATTGTTTCAGTGGCAGCACGTTTATCAATTTGTATTCCGATAGGATAGAATTTGTTTCGCTGGGTGGTTTGATCTCTGGGTTATCGATTGACGCAATCATGATGGGGGCTTCCCAGTCGAGAAACGAGAAGCTTGCAGCACTGTTTTACAGAATGCGTCTGATTGAATCTTATGGCACAGGCATCGGGAAAATCATGGGCAGTTATTCAGGATACTTAAGAAAGCCTACCTTTGAAAATGCCGACGGCGCTTTTCGTGTTATACTGCCCAATTGCCATTATAAGTCGGAAAGTGAAACTCAAAAGACTGAAACAATGCCAGGGACTTTTGAGAGTGTTCTAAAATATATCCATGAACATGGGTCTGCAACAAGAAAAGACCTCGAACAGCACATCGGGCTTGGCACAACGCGAACAATCATGCTTTTGAAAAAAATGTTGACAGACAACATGATTGCTAAAATCGGCAATGGGAAAACAACGAGGTACTTACTCAAATAAAGGTCTCTACATTCTTTCGCTCGCTGTCCTCGACCTTCGGTCTGCGGATGCGAGCTGCAGAACATAGAGACCTTCAGGTTATTATAGTGAAACAAATACGCCCTCTTCGCTGCTTTTTTCGCAGGCCTGGACCAGCCGGCACATGCGCAGGTCGTTATCAAACCCGATCGGGTATTTTGTCTTGCCCTGGCAGGCTTCGAGAAATACGCGGACCTCGTCGCGATAGATGTCAAACAGGCTCCAGCTTGAAGCCGGGCCGCTGACCGGCTTTTCGCTGATGATCCGCCAGGTGTCGGTGTCGCCGGTGTGGAGCCTGACGGTGTGGGTGTTGATTTCCCAGTAGATTTCGCCTTTTTCCGTGACATAGCGGAAGTAGCGGTTGGCGTAGCGCGTCACGACATCGATGGTCGCGGTCAGGATGTTGCCTGCTTCGAGCTCGGCCAGGATCTGGTAGGTATCGAAAATATCGGCGTCATAGGTGGCATTTTTGCGAGCCAGGGCGCTGACTTTGCGGACGTCGCCGAGCAGCCAGCACAGCCAGTCAAACTCGAAGGTGATCATGTCGCAGCCGCCACCAGTTTTCCTCTGGCCGGCATAATAGTCCCCCAGACCTTCATAGGTGTGCCAGTCAGGCAGATAGGATCCGCCGTGATAAGTCGCAAAGGACCTTTCCCGGGGGCCGAGCACTCCGCTGTCAATGATTTCCTTAATTTTCTGGATGCAAACGTGGTAGCGCATTGTGCAGCTGGGAGCCGCGACCAGGTGCGGTTTGCTGCGGGCTAGTTCGATAACCTCAGTGAGCTGATCCAGGTCGTCCATGCAGGTGTCTTCGGAAAAAACATGGATGCCCTGCTCCAGCGCGCGGCGCACATAGCGCATATGATCATGCGGCCAGGTGCAGACCAGGAGGAGGTCAGGTTTTTCCAGCAGGGCAGCCTCAAAATCCGGGAATGCCCGGACGCCGTACTGCTGCCAGGCTTGCTGCCGCCTGGCTTCCCGCATGTCGACACCGATCGTCTCGATGCCCATTTCCTTGAGTATGCGCATGCGCTTGCCGCCCATGGAGCCTAAACCAACAACCAGTGCTTTCATCGGGAACCTCCTGTCAATAGGAACGGCAGCCGTCCGGGTATCCGGTCATGAAAGGCCGGCATTTTCTGTTTGTTTACCAGCTGGTCCAGCCGCCGTCGACCAGCAGATTGTGGCCGGTGACATACTTGGACGCGTCTGACGCCAGGAACACAATCGGGCCCTTGAGGTCGTCCTCTTCGGCAAAACGGCCCATCGGCGTCAGTTTCTTGTAGTTCTGGACGAATTCGTTGGCTTCATCCCGGGTCAGGCTGGGATTGTATCCGCCGGGGCTGATGCAGTTGACGCGGATATTATCCGGTCCGTAGCGGTTGGCCATCCACTTGGTCAGGCCGACCATGCCCCACTTCTCATAAGTATAATAGGCCGGGCTGGTCATACCGGTGCTGCCGTAGACGGGAAAATGCGGGCCGACCGACCCCTGGATCGAGGATATGTTGATGATCGACCCCGACTTCTGCTTGCGCATGACTTGTACCGCTTCGCGGCAGATGACCGCCAGGCCGGTCGAATTAACGAGCTGCTGCTTTTGCCATTCCGACACCGTCATATTGTCAATGTCCTGCGGCGCTGACCGCAGCACGGCATTGTTGACCAGAATGTCCAGGTGCCCGTACCGTTCGGCGACCGTGCGGATCAGGTTCTGGATCGAGGCTTCATCCCCCTGGTCCAGGGGGAGGGCGGCTGCTTTCAGGCCGCGGTCGGCCAGTTTGTCGGCCTCCTGGCGGCATTTCTCTACATCGCGCGAGGCAATGATCACCAAGGCTCCGGCCTCAGCCAGCGCCTCCGATAGCGTATGGCCGTAGGTGCCATACCCGCCGGTGACGATGGCGGTTTTTCCGGATAAATCAAACAGATCAGCAATCTGGCGCATAGAACAATCCTCCTGATGTTACTTTAGTAGCCCACCCGCTCCATCACTTCAATCGGTTCGGCTATCGATTCGCTGACATAAACGGACGTCGGCAGCAGCTGCAGGATCGAGGAAGGAACCTGGGGCGTCACCGGCCCGTACAGCACGAGGCGCGAGGTCAGGCGCTGCCATGAGGAGTAAGTGCCCATGGTCGTCAAAGCGTGCATCTCGAAGCGGTTGCGGCTGCGCACCACGTCGGCGGGGCCGATCGAGGCCGCTTTCGGCGGGACATTGGCGATATCGCCGCTGCAGCCGAAACAGCCGTGCAGGGAATTCTGGGCGATGGTCAGCGGGTGCAGCGTGACGATGCGGGCGTCGAGCTTGAGATATTCTTCGACGCTGGAGCAGGCAAACTCCGGCGTGTCCGGATCGACAAAAGCAATGTGGCCGGCCCAGCCAGGACCGCTGTAGCAGATATCGGCGCCGCCTTCACCGCATTCGGTGATCAGTTTGCTGTAGTCGCGGATATTTTCCGTGGTCGGCGCGCAGCATTGCTCGCGCTTCATGCGCAAAACAGGGTCGATCTTGGCGAAAAAGGACTTGATGAACGAATGGTTGAAGCCGGCCGGGTAGCTTTCCGGAGCGATTTCCCCATTCTCGTTGGCCCACTCGTCGAGGTTGAACGTATAGACATTGCGGCAGTTGATGCGGAACCGGTTGATCAGTTCGGCC
>DOFA01000065.1 GCA_003532195.1 Clostridiales bacterium | reverse complement strand
CGGATATTTCCAGGACCTGGCCGGTCATATATCCGGCTGCCGGCGAAACCAGAAAAGCTACGGCGCCGGCTATATCCTCCGGCTGACCGAACCGGCCGAGGCCAATCGCATTCAAGGCTTTTTCCCGGATCGGCCCAGCCAGCTGGCTGGTCATATCGGTTTCGATAAATCCGGGGGCGATCGCGTTGACCGTGATCTGCCGGCTGGCCATTTCCTTGGCCAGGGAACGGGTCAGGCCGATTATGCCGGCCTTGGCCGACGCGTAGTTGACCTGGCCGGCATTGCCGTACAGGCCGGCCACAGACGTCAGATTGACAATCCTGCCCTGGCGGGCCTTGATCATGTCCGGCAGGACTGCCCGGCACATCAGGAAGGTTCCGGTCAGGTTGGTGTCGAGAACCTCGGAAAACTGCTTCAGGCTCATCCGGATGGCAAAACCATCCTGTGTGCAGCCGGCGTTGTTGACCAGGATACCGATCGGCCCAAAGGCGTCGCGGGCGGATTGTGCCAGGCGCCGGCAGTCGTCTTCCCGGCTGATGTCTGCCTGCACGGCCTGGGACTTCACGCCGCAGGTCCGGCATTCATCGGCAACTGCGGCAGCCTTTTCGGCTGATCCCCGATAGGCGATCACAATGTTGCAGCCATCCGCCGCCAGCCGGCGGGCAATTGCCGCACCGATGCCGCGCGAACCGCCGGTAATCAAAGCGTTCATCGCACACCTCCGGCTATCTGCGGCGATTGGGTTGGCAAAGTCTGGGCCGGCACAGTCTCCGCCGGCCGGTATCCGAGTCCGGGCACCGCAACCGGCAGGCGATCGCCAAGAAGCGCGGCCGTTTCCCGGAAGATCTCCCGGATGACCGCGGCCGCCGGTTGAATTTGGCTGACCAGCCCGGAACACTGTCCGGCCATAAAAGATCCTTCGTCCAGATTGCCGTCCTGGACTGCCCGCCGCAATGAACCCACCGCGATCTCCTCCAGTTCCTCGAAGGTCGCGCCTTGTTTTTCCATTTCCGTCAGCCGACGGGACAGCTTGTTTTTCAGCGTCCGGACCGGGTGTCCGCCGCTGCGGCCCGTTACGATGGTATCGATATCCCGGGCTTTCAGAACCATCTGTTTGTAATTTTCATGAACCATGCATTCGCAGCAGGCCAGAAACCGGGTGCCCATCTGCACGCCAGAAGCCCCAAGCATGAAAGCCGCGGCTACGCCCCGTCCGTCGGCCAGGCCGCCAGCGGCGATCACCGGGACCGTCACCGCATCGACAACCTGCGGCACCAGAACCATCGTCGTCAATTCGCCGATATGCCCGCCAGCTTCCGTGCCTTCAGCCACTACAGCATCCGCGCCGAGATTCTCCATCCTTTTGGCATAAGCGACCGAGGCGATTACCGGTATGACCTTTATGCCGGCTTCTTTCCAGGCGGCGATATATTTGCCGGGCGAACCGGCGCCGGTCGTCACGACCGGAACTCTTTCTTCCCGGACCACTTCAGCCAGGGCGTCCGCGTGAGGGCTCATCAGCATGATGTTGACCCCAAACGGGCGGTCCGTCAGCTGACGCGCCTTGCCTATCTCGGCGCGCAGCAATTCCGGCGGCATCGAGCCGGCTGCAATCAGGCCCAATCCGCCGCCGTTGGAAACCGCGGCGGCCAGGACGGCATCTGCCACCCAGGCCATGCCGCCTTGGATTAATGGGTAGTCAATTTTTAAAAGGGAGCAAATGTTTCTTCGGGTCATTTCCGCCTCCAAAATTTTATGTCATTTAATAGGTAAAAATCGCGGCGCCATAGGTCAAACCGCCGCCAAAACCGGCGATAGCCACTTTTTCGCCGCGGACCAGCCGGCCGGAGCGGATCAGCTCGTCCAGGCAGATCGGTATGCTGGCCGATGACGTGNNCGTGTTGCCGAAATCCGCCATTCGGGTGATCATCTGGGCCGGATCGGCTTTCAGTCTCCTGGCCGCGGCGTCGACGATCCTCAGATTGGCTTGGTGCGGTATAATGTAGCGCAGCTCAGACAGATCGACCTGAGCTTTTTCAATGGCGGCGATTATCGAATCCGACAGGACCCGGACGGCGAATTTAAAGACTTCCTGGCCTTCCATGCTGATATAATGGTCGGTTTGATGACCGAACCGGTCCGGCCAGACCGCATCGGGTTTCATGAATGGATGGCCGACCCGCAGGGCCCGCGTCACCAGTACATGGGCTGTTTTACCTTCAGAACCCAGGCTGGTCGCCAGCAGGGCGCTGGCTTCATCCGGGCTGCTGCGGCCGCAAAGCACCGCACTGGCCCCGTCGCCGAACAGGACACAGGTTGAGCGGTCGCTGTAATCAACGAGTTTGCTCAGGTTTTCCGCTGAAATGATCAGGACATGGCGGAAATCCGGCGACTGGAGATAGCGGGCAGCCAGGTCCAGGGCATAGACAAAACCGGTGCAGGCAGCATTGATATCCAGGCAGAAAGCCCGCTCTGCACCGATCTCCGCCTGGACGATGCAGGATGTCGACGGCGTATAGTAATCTGGCGTAATAGTCGTCACCAGGATCACATCGATATCGGCCGGGTCGACACCCGCAACTTCCAAAGCTTTGCGGGCAGCCGTGCTAGCCATATACCAGGTCGGTTCTCCGGACGAAAGCCGCCGCTCCGAAATGCCTGTCCGGGATGTGATCCATTCATCGCTGGTTTCCACCAGTTCCGACATCATTTGATTGGTGACTACCAGTTCCGGCAGATAATTGCCCGTGGCAATAATCTTCAGTTTATACATGGCCGCCTCCCAGCTTGATTTTTTTCAGTATATTCGTTATGCTGATACAGATAATTTGTATATCAAATATTTTGATTATCAAAATATAGACTTATGATAGCTCTTCAACCGGATGCTGTCAAGAAGGATGGTACAGACTGATGATTGCTTGTGTTTTTTCCGGTCAGGGATCCCAGGCGGCCGGCATGGGGCGGGAACTGAATGAGAAGAGCATTGCGGCCCGCCTGGTGTATGCCGAGGCGGCCGACCTGCTCAGCCTGGATCTGCTGCGCCTGGACGACAGCCAGCTGGCAGAGACCCGCTTCGCCCAGCTGGCAATCGTGACCTTCAGCCTGGCAGCCTGGCAGGCCTATCGTGTTGTCGCCAGCCCGGAAACTGCCCATGCATATGCCGGTTTCTCGCTGGGCGAGTATAGCGCTCTGGGGGCGGCCGGTGTGCTTGGCATGAACGAGCTCCTGGAATTGGTCCAGGAGCGGGCCCGCCTGATGCAGGAAGCCGCCGAAGCGACTCCTGGCGCCATGTTCGCTATCGTCGGCCTTGATGAAGCCGCCGTGCGGGCGGTTGTCAGCCAGGCAAATTACAGCAGCCAGGTCTTTGCGGTTAATTTCAACTGCCCCGGCCAAATCGTGATTGCCGGCCGCGCCAAACCGGCGGAGGCCTGCGCGGAGGAACTGAAAGCGGCCGGCGCCCGCCGCCTGGTAAGGCTAAATGTCAACGGAGCTTTCCACACGCCCCTGATGGCGGATGCCGCCCGCCAGCTGGAGGCCTATGCCCGGCGGCTGGATTTCCGGCCGCCCTCTGGTCCCTTTTATTCAAATCGGACCGGCGCCCGTGTGGAAGCGAAACCGGATTGGCCAGCCTGTCTGGCGGCGCACATGGTCAGCGCGGTCCGCTGGTCCGACGAAGTCATCGCCCTGGATCGCAACGGCTGTGCCGCCTGGTTGGAATTTGGGCCCGGCAAGGTCCTGACTGGACTGATCCGGCGCATTCTGCCCGGCAGCACGGTTTTCCCGGTCGAAGACAGCCGCTCCTTGTCCGAAGCCCTGACCGACATCTGCGCCAACTGGTGAAGCAAAACCGGCGAGGCCTTTGAAGCGGATTTGTAATCGAACTGTCAGCGGTAACAGCCATGACGATCTGATATAATGGTTGTAATGTAAATCGCCGACAGGAGGCTTATCTATGCGAGATCCGCGTTTCGAACAGCTGGCCGGGCTCATGCTGGATCATTCCCTGAAAATCAGGAGGGGCGAAGCCTTTCATATCAGCGCCGATCTTTGCGCCCTGCCGCTGGTGAAATCTCTTTTACGAGCTGCCGCCCAGCGGGGCGTGTTTGCCCTGGTGGATTTTAGCTGCCAGGAAGCCAGCCGTCTTCTGTATGAAACCTATCAGGCCGGGGATAGCGACAAGACTGAAGCTTTTCTCA
>DOFA01000095.1:11829-16654 GCA_003532195.1 Clostridiales bacterium | reverse complement strand
TGCCCTCGTACTCGATGGGGTTCTGCGTGGCGATGACCAGGAATGGGTCAGGTGTGGGATAAGTTATGCCGTCGACGGTCACCTGGCGCTCTTCCATGGCTTCGAGCAGGCTCGACTGGGTTTTCGGGCTGCTGCGGTTGATTTCATCGGCCAGGATAATCTGGCTCATGACGGCGCCGGGATGAAACTCCATCTGACCGCTTTCCAGACGGAACAGATTGTAACCAGTCACATCGGAAGGCAGAACATCCGGCGTAAACTGAATTCTCTGGAAGCTCAAACCAAGCGACCGGGCAAAAGCTTGAGCCAAAGTCGTCTTGCCGACGCCGGGCACATCCTCGATCAGGACATGGCCCTGACTGAGCAAAGCGACCAGCAGCAGTTCAACGGTATCTTGTTTGCCGATCAAAACCCGGCCGATATTATTCCTGATCGCCTGCAGGATAAGCTTGTTGTCCATAATACCTCCGAAAAATCCAGCAGAACCAAGGCTGGCCTGCCGGCGGCCGGTTCAGGCAGCTGCGCCTGATAAGCCTGCCCGCTCTGCGGGAGAGGTAAGTTTTGTACTTATATTGTAATACTTATTTTCCTATCCGCATAGGACTGGGCAGATCGGACAATTTGCGTTACAATGGGCATAAGCTTTCCGCCCCGACAAAAAATGACGGAGGTAGATCCTTGATTCGCACAGCATTGACTCTCAGCATCAGTACACAAGACGCGCAAAACACCAGTTATCTGGCGAATGGCACCCATTTGCGGCTTTTATCTTCGGCTGCCCAGAACATCCATGTTCAGACCAGCCATCGGCCGACACAGCTGATTGTCGCCCTGAAGTCCGACGATGTTACGTCCGGAGCCTCCATCGCCCAACAGCGGCAGCTGATTACAACCTGGCAGGATTTTTTGCAGATATTGGCCCATCATCAGGGCAGCGAGCTAAACGGACTGATGCAAAAATACCATTTGGCGCCGGAATGGCTGATATGCCTGGATCAACACCGGCTTCAAGCCTGGCTGGCGCCCGATGCCGGATTTTATCTGCTGCGCGGCAGCGAATTGCGCCGCCTGCGCCCGGTTGCCAGCCGAAATCCGGCTGCGCCGGCGACAGTAGAAGAACAGGTTGACGCCAATCCGGACGCCCGGCAATTCTATGCGCTCAACATCAGGCCTTCCGATCATTTTTTTCTCCTGCCGCCGGCTCTGCTGAGTTATTTCAGCCCCGGCGAAGCCGCTGATATTCTGCGCGGATTGCGCCAGGTTCCGGCCAAAATGGGCGACTTGTTTTACAATGCCCGCTTGCGCGGTTATGCTGAAGAAACAACCTGGCTGGCCCTGCAGATTTTACGTTTGGAAGAAGATCAGCTTCCAGACATCATCAATCCGCGGCGCCGTTCGGCCCAGCAACCGGGCAGCCTGACCGGGTTGGTCCGCAAGTCGCGCAAACAGCTGCCTGCCGAGTTGAGCCCTGATTCACTGGGTATGGACGAGCAAACCGGAGAATTGACCGACCTGGCGGGAACCGGCAGCCTGGCGGCCGCAGGGGACAGGAAAATGCTGTATCGGCTGATTGGCGGCCTGGTGGCTTTGGCTTTCGTGATCACCCTGATTATCATCTTCTGGCCGGGCCCGAAAGATCCCGCGAGCACCACAACCGGGGCGACCAGTTCACCGACGACCAGGATGACCAGCGCCCAGCCAACCTTGTCGCCGACGCCCGCTTTGACGACTACGGAAGCGCTGCCCCGATTAACGGTCAACGCCCGCCAGCTGAATCTTCGCGAACAGCCGGATCGGAATGCAAAGCTGCTGACCACCTTAAAAAACGGCGACGTACTGATTCAACTGGCGGAACCCGATGGCGACTGGGTCAAAGTCGAGACAGAGGATGGTCTGGTCGGGTATGTTTTCAACCAATATGTGACTGCCGCGGCCCCATAAGGCGGCTTTCTTACGTATTCCCCCTGAACAGCCGCATTTAATGCTGTTTCAAGGCCGGAATCTCCCCAGGTAATTCAGGCAGAATTCGTCCTGGCCGATCAAGGTCAGCGCCGCCTGCCAAAGGGCGACCAGCTCAGAATCGAGCGGATTGAGGATGGCGCTGTCCAGCCCGGCCGTCATGGCCTGGAGCAGGAAAGCCCGGTTCAGATAACGCCGGGCCGGCAAACCAAATGAGATGTTGCTCAGGCCAACCAGCACATGCGTTTGCGGATAGGATTCCTTTAATTTACGGATCACGGTCAGGGCTTCCAAACCGGCCTGATCATCGGTAGCCACCGGCCGAACCATCGGGTCCAGGAAAATATGACCGGGATCCATTCCGGCTTCGGTCAGGCGGCTAACCATCTTGCCGGCAATCTCCAGCCGCTCGGCCACCCCCTGCGGCATGCCCTGCTGGTCCATCAGCAAAGCGACCAGTCCGGCCTTGTAACCTAAAGCCGTGTCCAGCATAGCATGATAACGGGCATCTTCCAGGGTTATCGAGTTGAGCAGCAGGCCGGGCAGGCCATCATCAGCCGGCTTGGCTTGCCAGCCGGCATTCTTGAGCCAGGCGGCAGCGCGCCGGACAACAGATGGATCCGGCGAATCGAGCACCAGCGGTTTTGAACAGACCGGGATGATCTCCTGCAGCAGGCTGACTAGCTGTTCGGCTTCCTCACCTGGAAATGTCCCGGCGTTCACGTCCAGATAATGCGCCGGACTGCCGTCCAGCCTGGCAGCCAGGCTGCGCAGGCAGGCCGAATCATGGTTGGCCATCGCCTGATGGACCTGGGGGATGGAGCTGTTGAAGTTTTCAGCGATCAGGATCATGGCCTTAACCTCCGGAATAATCATTTCGGGTCTTTGGGCAATGCCGGCTCGAGCAGATTGCTCCGGCGCAGGCTCTCGATCAGGCGGATCATGATGTCGGTCCGGCCGAACGGCGTGATCAGGAAAAAGCCATCGGCATCCTGACGATACAGGGCGGCGATTTCATTGGCAATGGCGATCCCGGCCGCAATGGCTTCTGCCGGCGCCTGGTCCGGCCGGAAACGTTCTAAAATAGCTGCCGGCATACGGATGCCCGGCACTTCCTGGCTGAGGAAACGGGCGTTGCGGTAACTGACCAGCGGCATCAAACCGACCAGAACCGGCAGACCTGCAGCCCGTACCCGGCGGATCAGGTCCAGCCCGGTATCATCGTAAACCGGCTGGGTCAGGATCAGGGAGGCTCCCAGTTCCTGCTTGCGCAGGACCCGGGCCAGTTCGGCGCCCGGATTGGGCACGCCGGGATCGAGGGCCGCCGCGGCAGATAACGGATCATCGGCGAAAAACTCCTGGTTCATCTGCTGGATCAGCTGCAGCAGGCCAAGGCTGTTTAAATTGAAAACCGGTTTGACAAAACCGCGGTCAGATTCCGGAATGGCATCGCCGGTGATCGCCAGGACGCGGCGGATGCCTTCGCTGTGCGCAGCCAGCAAACTGCTGCGCAAGGCATTAACATTACGGTCGCGACAGCAAAGATGCGGCAGGACCGGCAGCCCGGTTTCACGATGGATGCGTGCCGCGCAGCTGACCGGATCCATCCGCACCTTGGCCAGCGGCGAATCGGCCAGGGTCAGGGCATCAACTCCGGCTTGCTGCAGCTGGCGGACCGCGTTGATTGTCGGTTCCACCTGGCTGGTGCGTGGCGGATCATATTCACAGACCAGAACAAAATCGCGCCGGGCCAGCCGGACGGTAAACGAATCTTGCTCCCGCCGGATCTTGCCGGGGTGGACGGCAGGTGTTTCAACCGGCACAACTGCGGGCCTGACAGGATTCTGCCCGAGAAGCCGGCCTAAAGCCCGGATATGCTGCGGAGTCGTGCCGCAGCAGCCGCCGAGCAGCCGGGTCCTGGCGCCGGCCAGGTCGAGGCTGGCCTGGGCAAAATAATCCGGGGATGATCCAAAGACCAGGCGCTGGTTTTCCCAGCGCGGATAGCCGCTGTTCGGCATCAGGGACAGCGGTTTGCCTTGCGCCTGCAGATGGCGGACCTGGCTGGCCAGATGTGTCGGGCCGATACCGCAATTCAAACCCCAGAGATCGATCAGGGGGCTTTCTTCCATGACTCGGGACAACTCGGCTAACGGCAGACCTTTGCGGGTGTAGCCGTCAGATGACAGCGTGAAGGAGGCGATGACCAGTGCCTGGGGTGCGCGCTCCCGGATCAGGCTGCATAGCGGTAAGAACTCCGCCGGGTCGGCAAATGTTTCAAAAATGAAGAGTTCGGCCGACAGGGACAGAAATTCATCCAGGATGATCTGGTTGACGGAAAGGCTTTCCTGCGTATCCAGGTTGTACGCCGGACCGAAATCCGCCGCTACATAAGCCAGGTCGCCGGCGCATTCCGCGGCCAGGTTATAACCGGCCCTGATGATGGAACGCAGCTGATCCGGATCATCTGATCCAACCTGAGCGGCGGCAAAGGTGTTGGTTCGCAGCAGGCGGGCACCGGCGGCCAGATATTCCCGGTGAATGTTCCGGATCCGCTCCGGATGCGTAAGATTGGCCCTTTCACAGCTGTCCGGCGAGTTGGCGTTCTGCTGGGCATAATAGGTTCCCATAGCTCCATCGGTCAAAATCAGATCCGAGGTCAGGATATCTCTGGCAGGACGCATGGGCTCACCTCTGTGTGCATTGATTTTTCCATTCTACCACGCGCGGGCCAATTGTTAAAAGAGTCTGGACAAAAAAGCGGGCTTGCGGTAAAATCAGCAGGCAGGCGGGATCAATCGCGGGTGTAGTTCAATGGCAGAACCTCAGCCTTCCAAGCTGATCGCGTGGGTCCGATTCCCATCACCCG
>DOFA01000095.1:0-11813 GCA_003532195.1 Clostridiales bacterium | reverse complement strand
GTTCGAGTCCTCCTAGGCTCGCCAGAAAACCGTTCATAGAACGGTTTTCTTCTTTAACGCAACAGGCCACTTCCGGCTCTGGCAGAAACGGGACCTGCCTGGGCCTGGATCTTTGTGTGGTATAATGGAAAAAGCTGGATTAGCCGGCAGTCTGGCGGGCGATCGGCAAAACGCAGGGGAGGACCTGATGTCCAAAAGCAAAATTTACGATAATGAAAGCATATCCTCGCTCAAAGGAGCAGATCGGGTCCGCCAGCGTCCAGGTGTCATTTTTGGTTCGGATGATCTTGAAGGCTGTCAGCATTCCTTTTTTGAAATATTGTCCAACTCAATCGATGAGGCGCGGGAAGGATACGGCAGCCAGATCGAAGTCACCCGCTTCAGGGACGGGTCGATCGAAATCCGCGATTACGGCCGCGGTATACCGCTGGATTACAACCCGAAAGAGGAACGCTTCAATTGGGAACTGGTTTTCTGCGAACTCTATGCCGGCGGCAAATATAACAACAATGACGGGGAATTCTATGAATACAGCCTCGGATTGAACGGCCTGGGCGCCTGCGCCACCCAGTATGCTTCCGAGTATTTTGATGTGACGGTGGTCCGGGACGGTTTCCGCCATACGCTGCACTTTGAAAAAGGTGTTAACATCGGCGGCCTGGGCAAAGAACCCGTGCGCCAGAAAAAAACCGGAACCATCCAGAAATGGCGCCCGGACCGGGATGTTTTCACCGATATCTCCATACCTCTGGAATATTACCAGGCGACGCTCAAGCGCCAGGCGGTCATCAATGCCAACATCGTTTTTCTGCTTCATGATGAAGAATCCGGCGAAAGCTTCACCTTTAATTACCCGGAAGGGATTCTCGGGTATGTCCGTGAACTGGACAACAAAGCCGGCATCAGTTCGCCGGTTCTGTTTGAGGGCAGCGGCAAAGGCCGCGACCGCAGCGACAAGCCGGAATACAAAGTCAAATCCGGGATCGCATTCTGCTTTAATAACGAAATCAATTGCATCGAGTATTATCATAACTCCAGCTGGCTGGAGTACGGCGGCTCGCCGGACAAAGCCGTGCGCAGCGCTTTTACTTCGGAACTGGACCGCCAGATCAAGCTGCGCGACAAGTATAAAGGCAACGAACCGAAAATCACCTTTACCGACATTCAGGACAGCCTGATTCTGGTTGCCAGTTCTTTTTCGACCCAGACCAGCTATGAGAACCAGACCAAAAAGGCGATCAATAATAAATACATTCAGGAATTCATGACCGAAATGCTCCGCAGCAAGCTGGAGGTCTGGTTTATCGAGAACAAGTCGGAAGGGGACCGGGTCATCGAGCAGATCCTGATCAACAAGCGCAGCCGCGAGAATGCGGAAAAGCAGAGGCTGAACATCAAGAAAAAGCTAATGGGCAGCGTTGACATGATCAACCGGGTCAAAAAATTTGTCGACTGCCGCACTCGCGACCCGGAACGCCGGGAATTGTATATTGTCGAAGGCGATTCAGCGCTCGGATCCTGCAAGATGGGCCGCAATGCCGAGTTTCAGGCGATCATACCGGTGCGCGGCAAGATCCTGAACTGCCTGAAAGCCGGATATGAAGTCATTTTTAAAAGCGAGATCATCGTTGACCTGATCAAGGTCCTCGGCTGCGGCGTTGAAATCCAGACCCGCCATAACCGCGACTTGTCAGCCTTTGATCTTAACGGCCTGCGCTGGAGCAAAGTGATCATCTGCACAGATGCCGATGTCGACGGTTTCCAGATCCGGACACTGATCCTGGCTATGCTATTTCGCCTGATGCCGACCTTGATTGAAAAAGGGAAGGTTTACATCGCCGAATCGCCCTTGTTTGAAATCACCCAACACGTCAAGAAGGAAGAACATACCTTTTTCGCCTACAATGAAAAGGAAAAAAGCGAACTGCTGGCTCAGCTGGGAGCTGAACGCTGCACCATCCAGCGTTCGAAAGGCCTGGGTGAAAATGAGCCGGACATGATGTGGCAAACGACGATGAATCCGGAAAGCCGGCGCCTGATTCAAGTCATGCCGGCCGACGCCCAGGCGACGCTCGACACCTTCGACCTTCTGCTCGGTGACAATCTGGCCGGACGGAAAATGCATATCGAGCAGGACGGCCATCTGTATCTGGACCAACTGGATATCGGCTAAAACGGCTCCGGCCAGTTCCGGAAATAAACAAACAGACCCCAGGAGGTATTCATGACCCGAAACCAGCCTGTTAAGCTCCTGCAGCAGCAAAAAATCACGGATACGCTGGAAAAAAACTACATGCCCTATGCCATGAGCGTCATCGTGTCCCGGGCTATTCCGGAAATTGACGGTTTTAAGCCATCGCACCGCAAGTTGCTGTATATGATGTATAAAATGGGCTTGCTGACCGGCGGCCGGACCAAGTCCGCCAATGTCGTCGGCCAGACCATGAAACTGAATCCGCACGGCGACCAGGCGATCTATGAAACCCTGGTCCGCCTGACCCGGGGCAACAGCGCCCTGCTTCACCCCTACATTGATTCAAAAGGCAATTTCGGGCGCCAGTACTCGCGCGACATGATGTATGCCGCCGCCCGCTATACCGAAGTTCGGCTGGACAAGATCTGCGAGGAGATATTCCGCGGGCTGGACAAGGACAGCGTTGATTTCACCGATAATTATGATGGCACCATGCAGGAGCCTTTGCTGCTGCCAGCCAGTTTCCCGACGATTCTGGTCAACAGCAACCAGGGGATTGCGGTCGGCATGGCCAGCAACATTTGCTCTTTCAACCTGCAGGAGGTCTGCCGGGCGACGATTGCCTACATCCGCGACCCTGGATTCGACCTGCTTGACATGCTGCCGGCGCCGGACTTTTCGACTGGAGCAGAAATTGTCTACAGTCCCCGGGATATTGAACAGGTCTACCAGACCGGGCGCGGCAGCGTCAAAATTCGCGCAGTATACCGGGTCGACAGGAAAAACGGCTATATCGAGATCACGGAAATTCCTTACACAACAACGGTTGAGGCCATTATTGACGACATCACCGAGTTGGTCCGGCAGGGTAAAATCAAGGAAATCAATGACCTGCGCGACGAGACCGACCTGGATGGATTGAAGCTGACTCTGGACTATAAAAAATCAGCCGATCCGGATGCCCTGATGCAGAAACTGTTCCGGTTGACCACCCTGCAGACGACCTTCCCATGCAATTTCAACATCTTGATCAACGGGACCCCGCGCACGCTCGGCATCAAAGCGATCCTCGGCGAATGGCTGTCCTGGCGGCGTTCCTGTGTCCGGCGCGAGATCGCTTTCGATCTGGAAAAGCGTCAGGAACGGCTGCATCTGCTGCGCGGACTGGAAAAAATCCTGCTCGATATCGACAAAGCCGTGCGGATCGTCCGTGAAACTGAAAAAGAGGCCGACGTGGTGCCGAATCTGATGCGCGGCTTTGGCATCGACGCCGTTCAGGCGGAATTTGTGGCGGAAATACGTCTGCGCCAGCTGAACCGCCAGTATATCCTGCAGCGGACCGCGGATATCAAGTCCCTGATCGGGGAAATTGAAGACCTGCAATCATCGCTGGAGAATCAGGAAAAAGTTGATGAAATAATTATCCGCGCCCTCGAGACTGTGAGCAAGAAATATGGCCAGCCCCGCCAAACCCGGTTGATTCATGAAGAGGAAGTCGATGAACTGACCGACAACCAGATGATCGAGGATTTCCGGCTGCGCCTGTTCCTGACCAGCCACGGCTATTTGAAAAAAATGGCCCTGACATCACTGCGCAGCGCCGGCGAACTGAAAACCAAGGAAGACGACCAGATTGTTCAGGAGCTGGAAGGGAAGAACAAATCCGATCTGCTCCTGTTCTCGGACCAGGGCAATGTCTACAAGCTCAAGTGCTACGAAGTCAAAGACCACAAACCCTCCGACCTCGGGGAATTTACGCCTAACCTGCTGAGTTTGGATGAAGGGGAACACATAATTTTTATGCATCTGACCGAGGACTACAGCGGCCATCTGCTCTTCGGCTACGCCAGCGGCAAGCTGGCCAAAGTGGCGCTCAGCGCTTATGAAACCAAAACTAACCGCAAAAAGCTGGTTAATGCCTACAGCATTGCCTCGCCCCTGGTCGCCATGTACCATCTGTCCGCGGACGAGGATTTTGCGGTTCAGAGCAGCATTCGCAAAGCACTGGTTTTCAACAGCCAGATGATCCCGGAGAAGTCCACCCGCACAACCCAGGGCGTTCAGGTCCTGCTTTCGAAAAAGGGCAGCCGCCTGGCTTCATTCAAACGCCTGGCTGATTCCGGCATCGCCGACAGCCATTATTACCGCAGCAAGAACCTTCCGGCTGTCGGCTCCTATTTAAAGGAAAGCACCTTGGTCGACCGGCAGCTCGGTTTGTCGGGAGTCTGAAATGAGCCGCGCCTATTACATCCGTGATGAGAGTCCGGGCAGCCCGCTGCTGCGCCGCCTGCTGATCATCGTGCTGTCCCTGGCCCTGGCAGGCGGCATCGGAACCGGTCTGTACCTGTACCGGAGCAGCTTGCAATCCGCCCGAAATCTCCAGGATTTTCAGGAAGCGCTGCAAGCGGGAGAGTATGCGGCGGCTGTCGGCGTTTTTCGCCAGACCCAGGAAAAAGCTCTGGCTGCCGGGCCATTCGATCGCAACCAAGCTCAATACCAGGACGTATTGGCGCTTATGGAAACCCAGATCGGCCAGCGCCTGGATGCGATGGAAGAACAGCTGCGCCAGGGCCAAACGCTGTCGGGCGACGACTTGTCGTTTGCCGAGACCATGGCCGAATTGACTGCGGTGCGCCTGGCTACCTATTTGCGCGGTCTTTGCGCGGATTACCTGTGCGGGGCGGTGAAAAGGCCTGTAGTGGAAAAAGCTTTCGCACAGCTGGCGCAGCTGGACAATCTGGCGCCGGCCATCGGCGGGCTGCCGGATCAATTTGACCGGATCGAGGCGGCGCAGCCCCAATTCCGGGCTGCTATCGCCGATCTGGAAATCGCCGAGTACTGGTCCTGTTATCAAACCTTGCAGAATTTGCTTAACGACAGCACCATGGCTGGTTTTGTCCAGGAACAGGCACAGCTGATGGCGGACGAATGCGCTGCCGCTATGTATCAGCCCCTGCTTGAGCAGGCGCGATTGCTGATGGCGGGCGGCCGTTACCTCACCGCACAGGACGCTTTACAGGAGCTGGCAGTGGTTTTCCCCGAAGATCCGGATCTTCTCGCCGATCTGGCCGAATGCCGGACCCGGGTTCCAGAACAGCTGGCCCCATATAGCGGGATCATTGAGGTCATCACGGTCAAACCCTTGATTGTCCGTCCGGAAAAGGCCTTTGACGGCGATTCTTATGCCGGGGCCGCCAACGACTCCATGCTGACAGTTGGCGAATTTAACGCCATGCTGGAACAATTATACGCTAATCAATACATCCTGATCGATTCCAGCCGGATTTACACCGAGGATCGCCGCTTGAATGAGCTGCAGCTGCCGCCAGGCAAAAAACCGCTGGTGCTGGTGCTCGAAGGGCTCAATTATTACGCGACCCGCCGCGAGACCGGCAATTGCTGGAATCTGGTTCTGGACGAAGGCGGGGAAGTCAGCGCCGAATATCCGGACGCCAGCGGAAATATGATTGTTGACCGCGGAGGGGAAGCAATCGGGATTCTTGATGAGTTTGTCGCCGCCCATCCGGATTTTTCTTTGGATGGCGCCAAGGGGACCATCTCCCTGACCGGCTATGAATGCGTTTTCGGATATGTGACTGATCAAGACCAGCTGGATGACCGCAACCAGGCGCTGCAGGACAACGGCATGGCCGCGGTCAGCCTGACCGGGGATGATATCACCGCCAACCGGCAGCAAGCCCAGGAAATCATCGATCGCCTGAAAATGACAGGCTGGCTGTTTGCCTCATCGACCTATGGTTTTATTGACGCCCGCAACCAAACGATGGAACGGATTCAAGCCGACACGCAAAAATGGCTGGATCAGGTGGGAAAGCTGACCGGACCGGTCGGTTTCCTCAATTATCCCAATGGCTCTTTTCTGACCGGTTCAGATGAACGGGCAATCTGGCTCAAGGAACAGGGCTTCATTCTTTTTGGCGGTTTAGGAACCACGGCTTACCTGTATGCCGGCGAAGATTATATCTATGTCGATAAAACGCCGATTAACGGCTTTACCCTGCGCAATGCCGCAAGCTACCAGCTCAGCCGCCTGTTTGACGCTGGCTTGGTTTATGACCGCAATGTCAGGCCCCGTTAACGCAGGAAGTATTCTTTGTAGAGTTCCTTGACCGCATAGTTGCAGTACTCTTCACGGACGCCGAACATGACGCTGATCTCCGAAGACCCCTGGTTGATGATCTCGAGGTTGACGCCGGCCTTGCTCAGGGCATTGGCAGCGCGGGCCGTGACGCCGACCGTGCGGGCCATGGCTTCGCCGACGATCATGACGATGGCCAGATTGCGGTTGACGGATAGCTTCTCGATGCCCAGTTCATCGACCAGGCGCTTGGTAATCAACGCTTCCTTGTCGGGCGGGAAGACTTCCTGGCGCATGACAATGGAGAGCGAGTCGATGCCGGAAGGCATATGTTCGAAGGGAATTTTCTCATCAGCGAGGATTTGCAGGACTTTCAGCGCAAAACCGATTTCACGGTTCATCAGGTACTTGCTCATATTCAGGGAGCAGAAGCCCTTGGCGCCGGATATACCGGTCACAACGCCGTCGAAATTGACGCGATGGCGGACAATCAATGTACCGCGGGCTGTCGGGTTGTTCGTGTTGCGGATATTGACCGGTATGCCTTTACGATAGGCAGGTGTGAGCGCCTCTTCATGCAAAACATTGAAACCGGCGTATGCCAGCTCGCGCATTTCGTCATATGTAATTTCGGATATGGGATGGGGATTGCTGACCAGGGAAGGGTTGACTGCATAAACCGAATCGACATCGGTCCAGTTTTCATAAACCTTGGCGTTTAAGGCTGCAGCCAGTATAGAGCCCGTGATGTCGGAACCGCCCCGGGAAAAGGTGACAACATCACCCTGCCGCGTGTATCCGAAAAAGCCGGGAAATATGAGAATGCCGGCACATTCGCCCAGACGGGCCAGATTTCCGTATGTTTCAGGCAAAACCTGGGCATTGCCGTATTCCCCCGTCAAAAGCATACCAGCCTCGCGGGGATTGACATAGGCCGCCTTGCGGCCGATGCTGTTCAGGTAGTCGGCGACAAGGCGCGCACAGTTATCTTCGCCAGCCGCTTTTAAACAATCCATAAACTTCAGGCTGTTGATGCTGTCGGCGCTAATCCGTTGCCGCAGATCGGCTTCAATAGTCTGCATCACCGCGCCGGACAACCCCAAATCATCGGCAATTGCCGCAAACCGGCTGATCACCGCCTGAAGCTGGGACTGACCGTCCTGGCCGCCGATCCGGGCATTGGCCAGAGCGATCAGCAGATCAGTGACTTTGATGTCTTCGCGGGAACGCTTGCCAGGCGCCGAAACCACCATGACCCGGCGTTCCTTGTCGCTCAGCATGATATCGCAGACTTTGCGGATCTGTTCGGCGTTAGCCAGCGACGATCCTCCGAATTTGCAAACTTTCATCGGCAACTCCTCCATAACACTCCAATTATATTCAAGCGAACCGATGATTTCAACAAAAATCGGCAGACAGCTTCAGGAAGTCATCAGGAAAAGGTTGACGTCAGGTCAAAAAATCAAGATACTGTTAAGTATACATCTTTATCACCCCGCAGAACGGGTAGGCTTTTCTGGCGCTGCTGTCTGACAAGCTGAGGAGCTTGCTCCGCGGTCAGACAGCCCGCGCAGCGGGAGNNGAGAAAGCGCCGAAAAGCCTGTGAGAAAGATGTATAAAGTATACATCTTTACGCCGAGGATTGCGGGCATGGTTGGACTGATTGACAGATTAATCAAACCGGATGAGTATTATCACGATTTAAGCCAGATTGATTTTGACCATTATTACCAAGCCGGTTTCCGGCTGATCATGCTGGATATCGACAATACGCTGGCCGGGCACGGCGCGCAGCAGGCGGATGATTACGCGCGGTCGGCCGTCGGCAGGATCAAGGGTGCCGGGCTGGCATGCTGGATCGTTTCCAACGGCGGGGAGCGGCGGGTGAGCAGCTATGCCGGTTCATTAGGCATTTCCGGCGTGGCGATGGCCAATAAGCCTTCAATCCGCGGACTCAGGAAAGCCTGCCGGAGCAGCAAGGTCAACCCGGAAAAAGCAATCATGATCGGCGACCAGCTGCTGACGGATATCTTTGGCGCCCATCGCGCCGGCTGCCTGGCGATCCTGGTGCGGCCGCGGTTTCATAAGGAAGCCTGGAATATTCGCTTCAAACGCAAATTGGAGAAAATATTCTATCATCGTTACAAGATCCGCTGATCCATGCCGGATTTTGCCTGACTGAGCTTAAACCCTTGCAGGGAAGGCGCGAATAGACTAAAATAGGATAGAATTTGGACTTCATTATTTAAGATGGGGCCATAGTTGGAGGGATTTCTTTATGATCAGCGCGGGTGACTTTCGCAATGGCATCACCTTTGAAATGGACGGACAGGTCTTTCAGGTCGTCGAGTTTCAACATGTCAAACCCGGTAAAGGCTCCGCCTTTGTCCGGACCAAATATCGCAACGTTAAGACGGGCGGAGTTGTCGAACGCAGCTTCAACCCCAACGAGAAATTTGAGAAAGCCCAGTTGGATCGCTCCGATATGACCTATCTGTATCAGGATGGCGACCTTTATTATTTCATGGATGTCAACACCTACGAACAAATCCCTTTCACAGCGGAATCCATCGGCAATGCCCTGAAATTCCTCAAAGAAAATATGGTCTGCAAAGTTGTGGCTTACAAAGGTGAGATCTTCGGACTTGAACCGCCGATATTTGTCGAGTTGGAAATCACGGAATGCGAACCAGGCGTCCGGGGTGATACGGCAAACAACGCCACCAAGAACGCAGTCGTGGAAACCGGCGCCATCATCAAAGTGCCGCTGTTCATCAACCAGGGCGAGATCGTCCGGGTTGACACCCGTACCGGCGAATACATGGAACGCGCCTGACCCCGACCATGGCTGATTCTTATCCGCAAGCCCCGATCAAAGGCGAAAAGACCATGTCCCAGGGTTTTGTCGCCCAGTATGCCGCCGAAGCCGCCATGCAGGCGCCCGGTGTAGCGGGGCTTTCATCCGGCGGTGCCGTTTCGTTCAAGGAAGCGATCGGCTTTGAGCATGAGGGAAAAGGCGTCAAGGTCGTTTTTCATGAAGACAATGACGAACTGGTGACGATAACAGTCTATCCGGTTGTCTATTTCGGCAACATCCTCCCGGAAGTCGCCTGGAGCATACAGGAACAGGTTAAGGAAGATGTCGAAAAATTCACCGGTTTGATCGTGGATGCTGTCAACGTCCATGTCACCGGAGTCATAACCAGAGAGGAAGGTCGGAAATGAATCAGCTGGTGCGTTTTTCCTTCATTGTCTTTGCCTTTATTCTGGCGGTTTTCGCCCTCGTTTTCCTGCTGATGGTGATTAATCCCGATATCCTGGGCGGCATGGTCGTGCTGATCACCCTGATGGCAGAACAAACCTCCTATAAGATCATTGCGATTGTTTTCTGGCTGATTGTTCTGACCTTGAGCGTTCTGGCCATGGTTTACGGCATCATGAGCGGTCGGCTGCGGCGCACGCGAATCCGCAGCACGGATATCGGCAGTATCGACGTCAGCGTCGATGCCATTGAAAGCATCGCACTGAATTCCGCCAAATCGGCCCAGTGCGGCATTAAGACTGCCAAAGCCCGGGTCGCTCCGTCCAAAGGCGACAAGATTACGGTACAATTGAACACGGTGCTTTATTCCGATGTGGAAGTTCCTTCGATGATGGCCAAAGTCCAAGACCGGATCAAGAAAGACATCGAGCGCTATACCGGCATACCGGTGGCGCAAGTCCTGGTTCGGGTGATCCGGGTGGAACCGGTTGCTGCCCGGGTTGAACGGTAAAAAGGCGGTTAATCCCCATGAAGGTTTTCTGGCAGCAGATTCTGGATGGTTTAAAGGGACGCAATCCCGGTACGGTTGGAGCCGTTATTGGATTGCTGCTCGCCTTGTCGCTGGTGCTGTTCGGCTTCTTAAAAACACTGTTTCTGATTGGCATGACTGTTTTGGGGTATTTCCTGGGCGTCCGGTACTTCAGCAATCGGGAAGCTTTCCGGGATTTGTTGGACAAAATATTGCCGCCGGGAATGTTCCGGTAGGAAGGACCTTGACATGAGTCGTCGTGATGCCCGGGAGAAAGCTTTCATGCTGTTATATCAGCTGGAAATCCAGAAGGGCGATGAAGAGAACCAGTTAACGGCATTTATCCAGGATCGGGAGGTCAATACCGCGGAAGTCGATTATATGAAGCAGCTGGTTCTGGGTGTGCGAGAGCACCTGAGCGACCTCGACGGCCGGTTTGCCCCTTTTCTCAAGCGCTGGACCAAGGAGCGGCTGCCGAAGATCGACCTGACGATCTTGCGGCTGGCAGTTTTCGAGATGTTCTACATTGGCGATGTGCCGCAGAACGTCGCAATATCAGAAGCAGTATTGCTGTGCAAAAAATACAGCAGCGAGGAATCCCGTTCCTATATCAATGCCGTCCTGGGCCGCCTGTGCGACGGTGATGCCAAATGAGCCAGCCGATTTCGGTAGCCCAGCTGAACCGATATGTCGCCGCTCTGCTCGACCGTGACGCCAATCTCAACCCGGTGCTGGTCAAAGGCGAGATTTCCGGATTCAAATCCTATGCCTCCGGGCATCTGTATTTTACTTTAAAGGACGATGAAGCCGCTGTCAGCTGCGTCATGTTTAAAGGACAGACGGCAAAGCTGCGCTTCCGCCCGGCCGACGGGCTGAAAGTCATCGTTACGGCCAAAGCTTCCCTGTATGACCGGGACGGCCGGTTCCAGCTTTATGTCAGCGACATGACGGCTGACGGTTTGGGCGACCTGTACCTTGCGTATGAACAACTAAAAAAGCGGCTCGCGGCAGAAGGCCTATTTGATGTTGACCGCAAGAAAAAACTACCGGTACTGCCGCGGGCGATCGGTGTGGTTACTTCGCCGTCCGGCGCGGTCATCCGCGATATCATTAATGTATTGTCCCGGCGCTTTCCGAACTTTTGCCTGAAGCTGATACCGGTCCAGGTTCAGGGCGAAGGCGCCGCAGCCAGCATTGCCGCCGCTGTCCGCCGCTTCAATGAGCGCGCGGATGTCGATGTTTTAATTGTCGGCCGCGGCGGCGGATCTATGGAAGATCTCTGGGCTTTCAATGAAGAAATTGTCGCGCGGGCGGTTTATGCTTCCCGGATACCTGTGATTTCGGCGGTCGGACATGAAACAGATTTTACCATCTGCGATTTTGTCGCCGACTTGCGTGCCCCGACGCCGTCAGCCGCGGCTGAGTTAGCCATGCCGATCCGCCGGGAGCAGGAACTCATGCTGCTGCAGGCGCAGAACCGGCTCAAGCTTGCCCTGGGAAGCAGGCTTGATAAACAACGCCAGCGTCTGGCCCATCTGAGCCAGAACAAAATATTCCGCCAGCCCTATGCGTTAACCGACCGGCGGCGACTGGATCTGGACCGTGTCAGGCAAAAGCTATGCCAGACCATGCAGCAGACCCACAGCCAGCAGGACCGCCGCTTTTCTGTTTTGGCGGGCAAACTGGACGCCCTCAGCCCGCTCAAGGTTCTGGCCCGCGGCTATGGCGC
>DOFA01000199.1 GCA_003532195.1 Clostridiales bacterium | reverse complement strand
GTGAAGCCGTTCCAGATGCAGTTGATGTTGCCCGAATCCAGTTCGGCGTCCTTGGAGTCCCAGGCGATCGGTATGGTTTCCAGTTTCCAGCCTAATCGGTCGCAGGCTTCGGCGGCCAGGGCCAGGTCAAAGCCGTCATAACTGCCGTCGTCAGCAATAAAGCCAAAAGGCGGGTATTCCGCGTCGAAGCCGAGTTTGAGGGTGAATGCCTCGGTGTCTGTTCCTTTTGCCGCGCAGGAGCAAAGGGCAAGAACCATCATAACCGTAACAACAAGTGCCAATAGCCGTTTCATGTTCATTTCAGATATCTCCTCCAGTACTTTTATCCAGATCGAATGACAGGGCTTTTAATGCTTTAGCATGTTATCATGCTAAAAAAATAATGCCATGATCCGATCAGGCTGTCAAGGAAAATCCCGGAAAGATATCTCCCGGAAAGATATCTCTAACACAACTTGCCCACAGGCTTTTCGNNTCTGACCGCGGAGCAAGCTCCTCAGTATGTCAGACAGCAGCGCCTGAAAAGCCTACCCGCTCTGCGGGGGGAAAAGTTGTGTTTCGATTTATTCGTGTTGATCCTGTTGAGAAGATTGCTTGTGAACCAGCTGCTTCACCTGATCAATGAGGCGGCATAAGGTTTCTCTTTGCCGCGCATAGTCATTCGCATCGCCGATCAGGAGCACTTTCTCGATCTCAGACGCGAATCCCTGAGGTGCTGTTGTAAAGGATCTGATATAATTAAGATTCCAGCCATCGCCTGAGTAATAGGCATTGTTGAGGGCAAAGACAATCTGGATCAGGTCGTGGACCAGCAAGTAGGCGATACCGCTGCAAAACACAATATCCTTACGCAGCACTTTGCTTTGGTAATGGTAATCATTCTGCCAGTATTCGGCGCTGGCCAGATATTTTTTAATAACGGCTTTCTTGTACTCGCAAGGATAAGCCCGCAGTTGATCCTGCCAATTGGCGAGAATACGGTATGGATCTTCGATGATCGTGTTATTAATGATGTCGGTCGGCAGATAGTAGCCGCCGATCGTCCAAATGCAGGGATCCGGATCAATGTTTGCTCCGGACAGGATCGATTTTAAACGGGTATCGATCGTCTCAATTTGCCGCGGCCAATAACCGTCGATCAGGACGCCTTTCATGGCCCACCCGGCAATCTTACCGTCAATTTCCTGCTTCAACTCGCTAAGCAAGGATTCATCATCAATCCAGGCGTCATAATAGGCACGCAAATCAATATCGGAAAACGAATCATCCTTCTTCTTGCCAACTGAACCCGCAACCGCAATTGCATAAGGTCCGGCAAATAGCTGCCGGATCAGCGGGACTAAATCGAGAATGACGCTCTGAACGGGTTCGCTAAAGGCCTGTTTCATTGTATGAATCCTCCTTATTGCCCACATTATAGCAACAATACCCCACAAATAAATAGTAATCTGCCTTTGCCAGCATCTTTCCCTTTCCTGTCGGCAAGTATGATGCTATTATTCTTGTATGATGAATCGGATTGAAATAATCAGGCAATATGCTGATGGCATCATTGAAAACATGCCAAAAGCTGATGAACGAAAAGAAGCATACATCCACACTTATGGCGTCGCTGAATGCTGCGCCCTGCTCGCCGGCAAGCGCGGGCCTGATGCTGAACTGGCTTTGATCAGCGGTCTTCTGCACGACCTGTACGCTTATAAATCAGGCAGCTATTCCTGCCATTCCCAAAGCGGAGCTGAAATGGCCCGCGCAGCGCTGAAACATATGAAAATTACAAACGATGATGAGCAGAAAATAATCTTATCCGCCATTTATCATCATGCCAATAAAGATCTTGTTCACGATGAATATGATGAAATTCTTAAAGATGCGGATGTTCTGCAGCCATTCTTGAACGATGCCGGTTCGCGGATCTTTCATCTTGCCCTTCCCCGGCTGAACCATCTGCGGAATGAATTGGGGATATCGGCCAATCCTGCCGTGTACGGCTCGACCCAGCAGAATAACACATCGCGGGCTGGCATCCGGCAGCAACTGGCGGATATTGCCGAAATGCTGGCCTCCAGGAAAATCTGCGGCAAAAAATCGAACCAGGATTTTATGGATTTGATTCATTATTACCCTGAAGCTTCAGCTTTTAACGAATTGATCCATGGCTGGTGCGCCGCCTTTGTTTATCATTGCTGCATCAAAGCCGGAATGGAGCTGCCGATTAAATCCCCGCCGGCATCCTGCCGGTTTGCCGGTGTGGGAGCCTGGTATGAGTGGGGCAAAGCGATGGGTTATTGTCATTTTGTGAAGGACGGTTTCATACCGGACCGAGGCGACATCGTCATTTATGACAATATCATCCCGGCGGAAAATAAACCGGAAGATTCATTGTGGCATGACCATATCGGCGTCGTATTAGATTGCAGGCCCGATCAGCTTAAGGTCGCGGAGGGCAATATCAACAATAAAAATATTGCCGGAATCCTCATGCGGGAACAGGATAAAACCATTGGCTGCTATTTGCGGATCCCCGATGATTACCAGTACGACGGCTGGAAATACGATTATAAGACAGGCCAGGTTCGCATCGAGAAATATTAATTCAAAGCGAAGTGACGCCCAGAGCGCTTGACGGCAATTAAGGTGTTAGCTCAATGATCAACGGCGGTGCAATTTGCTCGCAAATCTAAGCCCCGATGAACTTTAAAACCTCATAGACCAGAAAAGCCGGCCAGACCAGGGCTTTCAGAAATCCGACCACACCCATCCAGAAGCCTGTGGCCTGGGCAATATAATAGATTGCCGCACCAATGATCCCTAATCCATAAACCGCGGCGGACGAAGCTTGATTTGATTTCTCTTTCATCGTGAATACCCTCCTTGGCTTGCCTGGGCGAGTTCGTCTNNAGTATATCATGCTGGCGATTCAGTGCAAGCCGGCAGCCAGCTTGCCGGCACGGACTTTGTCTGGGCTCAAATGCGGTTGCTGACCCACTTCCCGTCCTGGTAGGACCAGATTTCCCGGTATCCGGCTGCACGGATGGTCTGGATAGCTTCAGGAAAATAAAAATCAATCTGTTCCGGTACATGGGCATCCGAGTTCAGCGTCAGGGGGATATTCTGTTTTTTCATTTCCCGGATAATCCAGGCGGATGGATAAATATCATCGGCACGCCCCCGGGCCAGGCCGCCGGTGTTCACCTCGGCCAAACGGCCGCAGGCAGCTATCGCGCCGACGGTTTCCATGACTTTTTTCCGGTACCAGGCTTCATCTTCCCGGAAATAGCACTGGCCCGGATTATTTCTTTTAATCAGGTCCGGGTGAGCCAGAACATCAAAACGCTCCTGGCGCAGCATCGTCTGAACTTTATCATAATAAAGCGTCACATATTGCCGGATCGATCCGCCGGTGCAACGATTCATATCATCCCGGAAATCTTCCGGGCTGCCGTCGACTGTATAGCTGACGCCCGATTTGTCCTCGACAAAATGAACCGCGCCGATCGTGTAATCCAAGTCATAGCGTCGGAAAATCCCCCGCCTGTCGCCGGCGAAGAAATCAATTTCCATGCCCGCATAGATGCGGATCTGGCCGGCGTACTTTCTCTGCAGCTCCCGGATATGGGCGACATATTGTTCGGCTCTCGCCTCGGGCATGTTCCAGTAAGTCTCCAGGGGGACCGGGGCATGCGAAGAAAAACCCAGATCTGTAAAACCCTTTTTCAGGGCAGCCCGGACATAGTCTTCCGGCCAGCCTTCGCCGTCGCAGAAGAAGCTGTGCGTATGCATGTTGCTGGTTAGGATTGCCATTTGGTTTTCATTGCTCCTTGTCCATCAGATTTAACAGGGATTGCGCGTAATGCTTCGGCGCCAGCCCCCGCTTGCTGCGGAAGAGCCGGCTGAAGTACAATTGGTCGTCATATCCGACCATATGGGCTATTTGCTTCAGGGACAAATCGGTTTTCGCCATCAAGTCGGCAGCCATGCGCAGACGCAGGTCGATGATAAAATCATGCGGCGACAGGCCCATCTGCTGCCTGAACAGCCAGCAATAGCGGCTCGGGCTGAGATGCTCCAGTTCGGCTAGCTCCCGAACCGATATCGGCCGGTTATACTGGCTATGAATATAGTTGAGCGATGCTTTCAGCCGGCCGGCGATCAATCCCCGCCGCGTGCATTCCAGTTCGTCGATGCTGCGCCTGATCCGCACCAGGATCGCCAGGAGCTGGGCGGCCGCAGCTGTTTCATAGCAGGAATCGCGGCCGATAAAATTCTGGAAAATCTCGCGGAAAGCTTCGGTTATATCCTGGCGCGGCCCAGTGTAATAGATGCCCGCAGCCGCCAGCCCGCAGCCGGACAAGACCTCCGGAACGCCATATCCGGTAAAGTGGATCCAATAGTAAACCATTTCGCTGTCGTCATGCTTGACATACCATTGCGTTTCACCAGGGTGGAAAATGACCAGGTGCCCCGGCTGAATCACCTGCGGCTGGCCTTCGCGGATAACCTCGAGCGTCCCCCGGTCCATGAACAGCAAATAGTAGTCCCGGCGTCCCTGCGGGCGATACGTGGTAAACGACCGGTTCATGGCGCAGATGCCGGTACAGTTGATCTGCAGGTATTGGCCGTCTGCCGCCGCTCCGTCATCTGTCAATTCATTATTTCTGGAATAGGACTCATTATTCATGCGGTATGCGCCTTTTCCCAATCTCAATAAATCCTGTGCCGCACTCGCGTTCCTCGTTCGCCGGAGCCGTTCAGCGGGCAGAATCGTCGGCGCCGGGCAGTCGATTTGTCCATAGTTGCGCCTGTTCTCTGCATAGATCATTATACGACAGATCTTATAATGAAAACCATAAAGTTATGAGGAGGGCAGTAAGATGTTCAAATCAATCAACGCTTGGTCCATACCCGGCGGCGAATCATTCGAGGCTATGTTCCGGGCAGTTTCCGCCGCCGGTTTCCAGGCTATCGAACTGAATGTCGATCAGGAGGGTTCTTCCGCACACTGCCTGACGCTGCAATCGGACAAAGCCCTGTTCGCGCGCATCCGGGCGCTCAGCCAGCAGTACAGCCTGCCGGTCTGCAGCATCTCGACCTCGCTGTATGGCGCCTGTCCGATGGGTTCGCGGTCGGCGGACGACCGCCGCCGCTGCCAGGATCTGCTGCGCAAACAGCTGGAATGCGCCCGCGAATTGGGCGCCGACGCCATACTGGTCGTTCCGGCCGGCATCAGCCCGGAAATATCCCCGGACGAGGCTTATGCGACCGCTGCCGCAACCTTGCGCGAACTGATCCCGGAAATTGAGGCGGCTGGCATTAAGGTTGGCCTGGAGAACGTCTGGAACAGCTTCTTTATGTCCGCGCGCGACATGTGCGATTTCATCGACTCCTTCAACTGCCCGCTGATCGGCGCCTACTTCGATGTCGGCAATGTCGCTGTTTTCTCCTATTCCGAGCATTGGATCGACGCTCTCGGTCGGCGGATCTGCAAAATCCACGTCAAGGATTACCTGCGTTCTGGCTGGTTCAGCGGCAGCTTCGTCAATCTCCTCGAAGGCAGCATCAACTGGCCCGCCGTCGCCAAAGCCCTGACCCGGGCTGGCTACACTGGCAGCCTGACCGCGGAGCTGAGCCAGATTCCGGCTTACCCGGAGCTGCTTTACCATATGACATCGGAAGCTTTGGACTATATAATCGCCCAGGCTTAAGCCGGGCTTATCAGGAGGGAACCTATGAAAAAATTAGCTTTAATCGGCTGCGGCGGCATCGGCGGTTACCATTTGGAGCATTTCCTCGACTACAGGGATGTCGAGCTGGCTGGCTTTTGCGACTTGATCCCGGAACGGGCGGAGCGCTTTGCCGCCAGGGCCGGCGGCCGGGCGTTCACAGACTACCGGGAGATGTATGAGGCCATCAAGCCGGACATGGTCTTTATCTGCATCCCGCCGACGGCTCACGGCACGATCGAGCTGGAAACCATCCGCCGCGGCATTCCTTTCTTTGTCGAAAAACCGGTGGCGCTCAACCTGGACCTGGCCCGCCGGATCCGGGACGCGGCCGCCCAGGCCGGCCTGATCACCGCTTCGGGATTTCAGTGCCGGTACAGCAATCTGGTGCCGCCAACTCTTGATTTCATCAAGGGGCATGAAATCGTCTACATCAACTGTGCCCGCATCGGCGGCATCCCGGGTGTCGACTGGTGGAAAAAACGTTCTACCTCCGGCGGCCAGATCGTCGAGCAGACGATCCATCAATTCGACCTGATCCGCTATGTCTACGGCGAACCGGATACCGTCTTTACCCTGGGCGCCCGCGGCTTCAACACCGGAGATCCGGAATACGACACTGAGGACGTGTCTGTTACAGTCGTAAAATTCCAGAGCGGCGCGCTGGCTACCCTGTCGACAGGATGCTATGCCAGCGAGGGCGCCGCTTGCGACAGCAAGATCACCTTCAGCGCCCGTGATTCCCGGCTGGATCATTACATCATCGACCGAGTCGGTATCTATGGGCTGCAGGAGAATGCGGACGCCGGCGTGAACAGCCTGGTTGTCAAAGGCGATGGTACGTTCAGCGCCAATGCCCGGGAAGGTTTACAAATCAAGGATGACGGCCAGGCTGGCATCGCTTGCGACCGGACTTTTGTCGACGCGGTCTTAAGCGGCGACGGATCGAAAATCCGCTCACCGTATGCCGACGCCTTCCGGTCCCTGGCTTTCACCATGGCCTGCAACCAGTCGATGGACACCCGGATGCCGGTTAAGGTCGAGCTCGAGTAAATACAGACCAGCACCATATAAATCCGAATCTATCCGCTATCAGGCGGATCAATCCGCCGCCAGCGGATTTTCGGACAAAACCAGGACCTGGTAGTCATTAATCCAGAACTCGTCCAGCAGCATTTCCTGGATGCCGTTCCAATCGGGGCTGACCTGCAGGTTTGCATATTCGTTCGCCGATAAGAGGATGAAATATTCCGCGATCCCCTCCTGGTCGGCATACCAGGAAGGCTGTGACTGGAAGGCGCGCGGTTTGATGCCCTCGCCATTGATGTTGACCGTGCGGATGATGACCTGGGAGTCCGAGGCCATGGTCACACCGTTGGCGCGCCAGAAGTCGGCAAAGCCATAATGCAGGTCATGCTCCAGCAAAGCCTCCGTCAGCTGGTAGGCTTCATTTTCCTCCGTCCGGACCGGCAGCGCCGCGATCGTTCCCGCAGCCGCCAGGGCGGCGGCAGTGATGACTGCCAGGATCGTTTTGGCGATCCGGGCGGCGCC
The DNA here is from genome assembly GCA_003532195.1 of Clostridiales bacterium. Lineage (GTDB taxonomy): Bacteria > Bacillota > Clostridia > Saccharofermentanales > UBA5734 > UBA8949. The sequence goes on along the minus strand of DOFA01000199.1, from coordinate 11,077 downwards.
GGGCTGCTTCAACAGGTAAAACGCATACGCAGCCGCAAACAGGGATCCCGTGCAGACGACAGGCGTCAGCCGCCAGATGGCGTTCGATACTTTGCTGGTGATGAAAAGAAACGAAACCAAAGCCGCAACAAAAAGGTGGCTCCACCCAAGCAGTTTGAGCTTTTCATCTGTGATACTCCGGATGCGCAACAGAAAATGGATCGGCAGGAGGATCAGGACCAGGCTGTAAAGAAGTCGGACCAGATTGACCAGGGTTTTCAGGCCGGCAAAAGGATCGTTCAGGACAATGTCGACGCCCAGCAGCTTGAACCAGCCCAGAGCCATCGTTTCGGCGTTGACCTGCCAGGCTTCCATGGCGACAAAACTGGAATACGCGCCGGCGTAAATATCCGTTTTCGTACCCAGCAGCAGCCAGCGCAGCAGCAATCCCGCGGCTATGGACAGGAAAATTCCGGTAAAAAGGCTCCAGGAGCCGCGGTTGGCCGGATCCGGCAGCCGCCGTTCGCCGTTCAGGTACAGGGGAAGGAACAAGGCGGCCAAAACCGGCAAGGCATACAGGGCGAGAACCTGGAATCCGTTGGTCGCCGCGAGCGCAACCAGCGCGAAGAGAATCAGCAGCAGGTTCAGCCGGCGTTTCACCTGGCCGGTTTCCCGGGCATCGTTGGCCCGGTTGACCAGACCGAGTGTAAAAAGCAAGAACAGCATGCCCAGGCTGTAGTAGATGACATGTCCCCAGAACATCTCCCGCAGTTTAAGGCTGGCTGACAGATTTAAAGTCAGCAGAAAGACCGCGGCCGACGTCCAGCGCCAGCTATATCCCAGGCTGCGGAAAAAGAAAACGGCCGCGGTGAAGAATATTCCTGCGAACAGGCACATGCCAAGGATCTGCGTGGTCATGGAAACGCCGAAGAAAGGCAGGAATACCAGCATCAGCAGGTTGCCGCCAAAAGGCAGGATCGCAGCATAGCTGTATTCACGGCTGATCAGCTGCCCGGATTCATAGCTCGCCTGCGCCCAGAAGAGCGTGTCCGTGCTGTCGGAGGTGATTACGACCCGGGAAGGCCAGATAATGTAATAGAGGACAACCGTCAAAGCGAGCAGCCCGGCTGCCAGAATTAAAAAGCTGATTATTCTTTTTAAAAATGTGTTTTCACCAAGTCCGGTCTGCTGCGGCGTGACAAATCTCCTGATCAAGTTTCCGTCCTCCCTGTTCTTATGTTATACCGCTCACAAGGCGCCGATAGCATAAAGGTAATCATCAACGTAGTCGCCGATTCTGTCCCTGAGGAGCGCCTCCGGATCCGGCCGCAGGATCCCCGAGCGTACTTTGGCATACTGCCCGGGCAAATACTGCGAAAGCAGAACCAGGGGGATCCGGACCTGCCTGAGGTTTTCGATCAGCCGCCCAGCCGCCGCCTTGACATCGCGGTCGGGGAGATAATAGCGCGTCCGGTCCGAATAGCCAAACAAGCGGTTGATCCGCAGCGCTTCCGCATCGGCCGAATCGGCGCCGCAATGTTTTTCCCAGGCAGCAGGACTGGCGAGCATGGCCCGGTCCAGCTTGCTGCGGAAAAAGCTGAGGCCGGCGCTGTCCGGCAGCACTTCGCGCTCGATGTGTTCGAGCGCGAACAGCGCCTCGCGCAGTCCAAAGGTCAGCGCCGGGCCGACCTTGAGAATGGCAATGCCGTCCTCGACCATGTACCGCAGATTTTCCCGCGGCTGATAATCAGTTGAATGGCCCTCGAGGACCAGATTTGGATATGCTTTCATCGCTTCGGTCAGCCGCCGCGCTTTTTCCCGGTCATAATCGATCACCTCGCGGCAACCAAACTCGACACCCGGCTGGACGACCAGCGCGATGACGCGCTCCCAGGCGCCGGCCAGGCCTAGCGCCCCAAACGCCGTCTGGTAAGCGGCCAGAGTCGCCCGGCAGCTTTCCGGGTCTGTGACCGACATGGCGCTGTCGCCCGCTTGTTCCCCGCCGGGTATCGGCACCTCGCTGCCAATAATATACACTGGCGGTTCGCCGCCGGAACCGCGTTCCCGGAACGCCATTTCCGCGGCCGCGCACAGACGCGCCCCCCGCAAGGCGATAATATCGTCGGGCAGGCGGACCCGTGGGTCGTCGCTCGCCAGACGCATGCTGGTGTCGAGATGAATTTTCGTAAACCCGGCCCGGACATAGACGGCAACCAGTGTCTCGGCGTTACGCATGGCTTCGGTCTCATCGAGGCCACGCCAGGTCAGTGGGCCCAGATGGTCGCCGCCCAAAATAAGCCGTTCAGCTGCCAAACCGGCTTCGCGGGCGATTTGGTGCGCGAAAGCATAAAAATCGGCCGGCGTCATGCCGGTATAACCGCCATTCTGATCAACCTGATTCGCGGTAGCTTCGACCAGCGCCAGCGTATTCGCCCTGGCGCAGCGTTCAAATACCGCGCGCAGCACCTGCCCGTTCGCGCTGCAACAGGAGAACAAACCTGCCGGAACGCCGCGCTTCTGATCATAGACGATGGCCTGCAGTTGATTCATGTCTGCCACTCATTTCATCCTATGCTGTAAATTTCCTTATAATTCTCGCACTTTCCAAGCCGTGTGTCCAGTCTGGATGTGAATCACACAACTTTATCGCAGGCTTTTCGGCGTTCTTCCGCTCTGTGGGGTGGGAAAGTTATATTCCCCCAATATTTACTCTCTTATATAATTGATCGAATCGATAATTCGATTACTGGCCAGATAATATCTTGGCACTCTTCGTGAAACATTACACAAAACTTCGTAACTTATGGTTCCGATGAGCCTGGCTATCTCGTCCGCAAAGACGCTTTTACCCCCTTGTTCTCCCCATAGGACAACTTCATCGCCCACCCTGATGTCCCCCGAAACTTCAGTTACGTCCGCCATACATTGATCCATGCATATTTTCCCGACTACCGGGGCAGACATGCCATTGACCAGGACGCGAGCTTTACCCGTCAGCAGCCTGCAGTAACCATCAGCATAGCCAACCGGCATAGTGATAATCCTGGCATTTTTGCCGGTCCGATAGATTCTGCCATAGCTAATGCCGGTATCTGGTCTGACCATGTTGACCCGATTTACTTTTGTTTTGAAAGTCATAATCGGCTTGATGCTGATCTTGCGGACTTCTTCCGATGGATAATAACCATAGAGCACAATCCCCGGCCGTACCATATCCAGATGCATTTCCGGATGTTCAATAATGGCTGCGCTATTGCAGACATGCTTGAGCGGAATCTCCAGGCCGCCTTTTTTCAATGAATCTGACAATTCCATAAACCGGTTGAACTGCAAGACTGTAAAAGGATCCTGCGGATCATCCGATGAGGCAAAGTGGGTAAATAGTCCTTCCACTTCCAATCCCTGCATTTGCGCGATGCGAAGAATTGTATCCGCTGCTTCCTGACTGTCTATTCCAATTCGGGTCATCCCGGTATCAACCTTGATATGGATACGGGCACGTTTCTTCGCCAAAACCGCTTTCCGGGAAAGATTTCGGGCAAAATCATCAGAATAAACGGTTTGGGTCACGTCATATTCCAATACATCTTCACATCTCAAGGGATCGATATGGTTCAGAACCAGAATACGGGCTTTGATCCCGGATTGTCTCAGTTCAATCGCTTCATCGATTGTGGCCACAGCCATGTACTCGCAGCCTGCCCCAGTCAGGATGCGGGCTGCCTGGACCGCGCCATGGCCATAGGCATTGGCTTTGATGACTGACATGACCTTAGCTGGCTGCTGCGGATTGCCTTGAGCCGCCAGCTCAACCACCCTTGAATAATTATGCGCCAAATGGTCCAGATTGATTTCAGCCCAAGTCCTGTCTGATATGCAGTCCACACCTTCACCTGCCAGAATCAAAATATATCGTCATTTCTCCAAAAGATCCAGGGCATTGCCGCGCGAGATGCGCTCATAAGCTAAGTACGAAATTTTGCCATGAAGCATGGCATCATCAAGAAACGCAGAAAGTTTCAGCATCTTGGATGTCCCGTCAGATGGCGTGCAGATGTCCGTGCCATAATATAGCCGGCTGGAGAATTCTTCCAGAAAGGCACATCCAAATTCCGGATCGCGCGTGATGGCGTTGTAGCCGGAACCTGCCGACAGATCGCCGCAGAGATTCGGGTATTGACGCATGAGCTCCGGCAAACGGCCAGGAATGACTTTTCCGGTTGGATATCCGTCCCGGGTCGAGTCGTCGCATGTCCCGATTTCGGCCCAGAACTTCTGCGAGTGGCCAAGAAATTGCAATTTCGGGTATAACTTCAGCACTTTTTCCAGCCGCGGCAGACCGATGTCGTCCACAATGCCGTAATCTCTGCCCATGCGTCCGATGTGAAAGATGACCGGCATGTCGCAGGCTTCGCAATGATAAAAAAGATTCGTCATGTAAGGGTCGTCAAAATAGCGGTTCTCGCTGATCTCGCCGACGCCCTTGGCGCTAAAAGACTTGTATTGGTTGATATAGAAAGACAAATCGGTGTCCGGCGCATTATTCGATAAGGAAGGCGAAAGCGGGCAAAACCACCAGCCGAAAGTTTCGGGGAAACAGCGAACCATATTCCGGGCTTCGCGGGGCGAGCATATGTCTTCCGCGCCGGGAGGATAAATGCCGTCCGGCAGTAATACTCCTTTTTCGACGCCAATCGAGTCATATATTTTCCGAATCTCAGGCGGGGTCGGAAAACCTTCGCCATTCATCCGAACCAGCATAACATCCGGTACGGCATGAACGTGAATATCAATTTTCGGCAATATCTTCATGAGATTGTTCCTTTCTCCGGCCGGGATCTAAAATGAGTGCGACTCTTACCGGCTGCATACCCTTTATAATACAACTTCCTGGCCGATTTGTGCAGACTGATAAATCGAGCCAATGAGCTCAACGGATTTTCTGGCTTCAGAACCGTCCACATCTGCGCTCCTGCCGGTTTCATAGGCATGAATAATACTGGAAATCTGAGCCGTATGGTATTTGGCGTCAAAAGCCATCGGATCCGATGCTCTCGTGTTATCCATCTCCTGGCCCATATAGGTTCTGGCTTCATCGTCGAGTGCGTCCCGATCAGCAAATTCCCAGACACTGATGCCATTGTCGCCAATGACTGCGCTCCCCCGTTCACCGGTGATTTCAATTATGGCGGGAAATCCAGGATATATCGAAGTACCGCAGACAATCGCACCCAATGCTTTGGTTCATCAGGGCTCCGCCGCCGTCGAAAGCCAAGGTGCCGCGCCAGTTCGACCGGGTGTAATATTCAGGTTTCCGGTACCACCGGACATAGGCGTTGGCATTGATGATCCGGCCGAACCGGCCCTCGTTAATGGCTTTCTTGATGAAAATATTGCCTTCCCGGTAGCGGTTGTTGAGAATGCAGGCCAGCTTGACGCCCTTATCCCGGCAGGCGCTGATGATATGATCGATTCTTTCGACCGTGATCTCCAAAGGTTTTTCAACGATAATATTTTTTCCTGCCTTGGCCGCTGCGACCGCAGCATCCTGATGAAGGCCGCTGGGCGTGTATATACTGACCAGGCCGATATCTTCCCGGCTGAGAAGCTCCGTGTAGTCTTGATAAAAATCAACCCCCAGCGACTTGCCCGTCATCGATGCAACTTCCGGTATGACATCGGATACCGCCTTGATCTCGACGCCATCGATCTGCCTGAATGCATCAATATGAAGTTTTGCGATCGCCCCGCAACCAATAATTCCTACGCCCAGCGCCATATTCGCTCTCCATATTGCCTTACGGCTGATTGATCATAATCTCCGTAAAAACTCGAGATCGCCCTTCAGCTTGGCGGCGGTTTCCTCTTGATTGGAGAAATCTTCAACGGATAGATACCCGCTGTAGTTTGATTCCCGCAATACTTGAATCAGATTGCCGAGATCGGCGTACCCTTTCTTGAAAGGCGCCCAGGTTGGATTCCAGGTATTAACGCCATCGTCAGATGTGCCGTTTAGCTGCCACAGGCTGTTTTTGACATGGACATGGGCGAGATATTCTCCCAGAAGCTCGATGCCCAGCCGGTAATTCTCGAATCCTTCATAAACCATATTCCCCGGGTCGAAAATGATGCCGATATGGTTGGGATCACAGCCGCTGACCAGCCGATAAGCCGCGCTGGCGCTCGGGATGATGTTGCCCATGTGCGTCTCGAAATTGATGCGGACCTGATAACGGGCGGCAAGCTTTGCCAGCTCGATGACCTGGGCGGCGGATCGGGAAAACAAGCTTCGGTAATTCTCCGTACCATCATAGAAAGGCATATCCACCCTGATGCTCGGGCATTCCATCGCCTGCGCCGCATTCAGGGCCCGCTCAATATCAACAACGTCCCAAAGACCCAGGTAGGTTGCCAAAGCACAAATCTCAATCCCCGCCTGGCTGCAGATATCTTTTATCCTGGCGGCTTCTTTTTCGATTTGGCTGATGTCCAGGGTACTCCGGTTATAAGACCAATAGCGGCCTTCGAAGGTGTAGTCCGCCGGCTTTGCGGCTGGCGGCGGATCGGCAACCCGCCACTCGACGCCGTCAAAACCGAGGTTCTTCAGCAGCTGCACGGTATCGCAGATATCGTATTCGGGCGTACAAACGCTGAAAACGCTGTATTTCATCCTGGTCCTCCCTGGTAAAGGTTTGCATCCACCTTATCTATGGCGGTGATGATGTCCATGACATCTTCATCGGTAAATTGTGGGCCAATGCTGATCGCCAGATACCTGCCGAGTATTAAATTGGTATTGGGGCAGCTTTCCGGGCTAAATCCGGAAATGTTTGCGGCAAAACCTGATCCGAAGGGCGGCAGGGCGTCATGAACGAGCTTTTGTGACTTGATCGGATACTGCTGCAGCAGATTAGAGCAAGCAGATGCCGCGCCGACCTGAATTCCCTCAGCTTCCAGACATTTTCTAAACTGGTCCGCTTCGCCAGCGGTTGCGAAAAGCAAGAAAATCGCTATGCCGCAATCTCCGTCCGTATATCGGATCCGGAAGTGCTGGTTCTGGCTGAAATGATCCCTAACCTTTTGGTGTAATAGACGGCACCTGCCGAGAATCTGATCCAGTTTCCGGAATTGCGCCAGCAGAAATGCGCCCTGCAATTCGCTCATCCTGAATTGCAATCCGGCAAAGCTTTTTTGGGCATCAGCCAGAGACTGATCGGCAAGCTGCTCCGTAAAATACGAACGGACCAGGCCCAGGTCGTGATAACGGACAGCCCGGACAAAATATTCTTCATGATTGGTCAGCAGCGCTCCGCCTTCACCGGCGGTCAGCACTTTATGGACCTGGAAGCTGAGGATCGACACATCGCCAAAGGTTCCCAGCCGGGCGCCCTTGTAACCGCCGCCCAAGGCTTGGGCGCAATCTTCGATAATCTTGATGTCATGGGCCCGGGCTATCCTGCAGATCTCATCCATCCTGGCCGCACCGCCCTGGAAATGGACGACGATCACAGCCTTGGTCCGGGGGGTAATTTTCCGGGCAAAGTCCGCCGGGTCAAGGTCAAGGCTCTCATCGATGTCGGCAAATACGGGCAGAACGCCAAAATTAACCAAAGCATTATAATCTGAATACCAGGTGAATGCGCTCAGAATCACCTCATCGCCCGGCCCAAGGCCTAAAGCCGCCACAGCGCAGACTAATGCTGCAGAACCGCTTGAGACTGCGAGCGCGAACTTGCAGCCAAAGTAATCTTTCAGCTCTTTCTCCAAAGTCGCGGTCTTGGCCGGATTGCCCAGGCCATAGAATCGGAAAGGGCTCTTTTCCGCTACAACATCCCGCAGTTCATTCAATTCTTCCTCGCCGATCAGCGACGCGCCAAGCATGCTGGTTGGCCACGGTTTCACACGAACCGGGATGCCTCCTGATATAGCCAGCTTATCCATAATATGCGCCTCCTCTTATATTCCCAGCAGTTTGATCGCATTCGCCCGGGTGATTTTATGAAAAACCTCTTCACTGATTTTCCTGGTATCCCGCCACAGTGTGAGGAGATCAATCATGGGCAAGGGCATATCAAATGACAGGATGTCCGTACCAAATAGCATACGATCCTGAAATTCAGCCAGAAATTTGGGCCCGTATTCATGATCGCGGGCGAATGCGTTATGAGCTGTAAAATCAGATAAATCGCCGTACAAATTGGGATATCGGCGGAAAAGCTTGGGCACTGCTCCCTCTTCTTTGATCTTCCCGCCAGGAAGCCTTCCCGTTTGTTCTCCATTAGGGCGAAACACGAAGCCCCTTTCACCCGGAGTCTCCAATCGGGCGATCTCCGACCAGAATACCGGACCATGCCCAAGAATGATCAGATCCGGAAATTTTTGCAAGGTGTGTTCCAGCTGCGGCAGGCCGGGATCGTCAAACAGGCCGAAATCCCCGCCATGCAGGTCCGAACCGTCAAATATGACCGGGAATCCGACATTCTGCGCATGCTTGAACAGATTCTGAACCAGAGGGTGCATGAGAGGCAGATTGATCATGACCTCCCCCAACCCTTTGCAGCCCTTATCACGATAATACCGGAGAAGATAATCCAGCGGCGCATCGGCAGAATTCGTCAGTGCACGCGGATCAATATTGCAAAATGGTATAAAGCGGTCGGGATACTTTTCGGCCATATCCAGGATATCTTCATTGGCCTGCGGCAGATAGATCTCCGGATTCACGACCGGCAGCAGCACGCCCTTCTCAATGCCAACCTGGTCATAGCGGGCAATGACTTCCTCAGCAGTGCAGAATTGCACCACAAAAGGTGCGGGAAGGCAGACGGGCTTTCTGTAGGCATGGGCATGAATGTCGATAAACATAGTTTTTCTCCCTTTGGGGTGCAAATGAAAGTTCGCCATGAAGCGAAGGATTGTCATCTTCAGAAGGATTTCCCATTGCGGCGGCGCTGCAGTTCGGGAGGGTCCCATTATCATTAGTTAAGATGAGTATGTGGGCAGTAAGTCACCGGCACCGGTCAGCAGACCGGTGTCGGTGACTTTTCTGGCGATAGGATGAATTATTCGACTATAACCAATTCTGGCTGTCAAAACTGCGCTTCTGTTTCATTAAAAAATTACCATTTCGCTCCAGTTCTAGCGACAAATTCATCAAGCTGTTTCTGGACCTCAGCTAAATACTTATCATAACCGGCTGCGTCAAGCTTCGCCAAAAACTCTTGATAATAAGCCTCCCAGCCGGTAACACCTTTAGAACCAGTTTGCAGTACCGGCCAATACTCATCCCTGACCGCTAAGACTTGCGATTCCTCAAGGGACACACTGGAGCTGTCGAACATGAAGGAAAGCACCGGCTGGACATAAGCGATTTTCTCATTTTCCTTGTATTGCTTATAAAGCTCCACGGAAGCGCCTTGTGTATTGAAGATGTATTCACTGGTGCCGATAAGCCAGTTATACGTCCCGTAATTCCATTCGGATGAGGGGTCGCCCGCTCCACCCAGCACATTGACCGTATCTTCATCTGTTGTCTTTTCCCAGTGCTTGCCTTCCAGTCCATAAATGAAAGTTCGGTAGGCAGACTTACCTTCGGGACTGAATAACAGATTAAGAAACTGCACCGCACGTGCGGGATTCTCAGCAGTGAATGGAATCGCTTCGCCAGTCGCTACGCCGAGTACCAGCTGATCGGGGCCGCCCATCTCAATGCACTTCAAATCGATACCGGCTTGCTCGGATAATACCTTTTCCGGATCAGTCATACCCTGGACACCGCCGATTGAGTAGACAAAACCATCTTCACCGGCTGTGGCGTAGTTTTGATTGGACAAAACGTCTGAGGCGATATAGCCGGCGTCATGCCATTTGGCAGCAGTTTCAAATAACAGCCGCATCTGGTCATTGTCCCAGTTGTCAATGACCGTGAAAGAATCGTCGCCAAAATCAACATGGGCAATGGGGCTTACACTGTAAAAGGAATACCTCCACTCAGCGTCACCCATGTTGAAGGCGAAGAAATTATCAACATAACGGGCGCCAGCACCGATTGTGCCGGTTTCTTTGGCGCGGGCCAATATCAATTCCAGCTTGTCATAGATCCCCTTCGAAGCTTCCACAGTAGGATTGTATTCAGCATCAACGAAAGCTTTCGTGATGCTCGCCACTTCATCAGCGGTCAGCTTGTCATAAACACTCTTGCGTACAATCAGGTTCTGGTGAACATTGGTTAAGCCCTGCCAGGCGGGTACGAAGTACAGCTGTCCGTCCGTGTAACGATGGGCATCTAAAACAGCGTCTCCATAATACGCTAAAATATCTTGTCCAAATTCCGCCAGATAGGGGTCAAAGGGGAGGAGATTGCCGTCAGCGATTTCGGTCGCTAAATTCTGTTTCCAGCCAAACCATTGCAAATCAATCGTTTCGCCGGCAGCCAGAGCTTTGTGGATTTTTTCCTTGTACTCTTTGAACGTCAGAAGAGTCCATTCAAAACGGGTGTTGGGCAGGTATTCATTGACCTGTTCCTCCAGATAGCCTAATACCTCATCCGTGTCTTTCTGCGGACCCAATCCACCCATAAAGATATGCAGTGTCACTTCAGGCGGTTCTGTAGTGGCCGCTGTGGTCGCAGCTGTAGTAGTCGCCTTGGCAGTCGTTGAAGCAGTCGCCGCGGTAGTGCTGCTGCCTGCGCATCCGGTAAACAGTCCCAGCAGGAACAATGCTGCCAGAAGAATCGTGAGTATACGGATTTTCATGTTCATTTCTCCTTTCATCGTGTCCATTTCTTCTTTCCTTTCGTTCATTTTTACTTTTTTCATGTTCCCTCTCCTTTCACATTTATATAAAGCTTGCGCTTAATTCAACCTTTGACGGCGCCGATGGTCAGACCAGAAGCGAAATATTTCTGAAACAACGGAAAGACAATGAGCATGGGGCCAGCCGCCAGAACGCACATGACATAGCGGGTGGTTTCCAGAGGAAGCTTCAACAGCTCTATGGCCTTGATATTGCCGGCTCCGGAGGTTGCCACTTCCCTTAGAAACTCCGCTTCCATCAGGATACGTTGCAGCAGGTATTGCAGCGTGTATAGGTCAGGATC
>DOFA01000245.1 GCA_003532195.1 Clostridiales bacterium | reverse complement strand
TATTGACACAGATCTGCTCAATCCACAGGCTGACTTTCTGCTTGGCCAGGACAAGGCGAGGCAACCGGTCATCAAGAACAATGGCCTCAGCGGCCTGGACCTGGTATTATCTGAAGACCAGTCGGGACATCTGGATATTTCCGCCTTGAACCATCTGGCTGTTTCAACGCAAGTTCAGGGGGTTAAATTGTTCGCGACTCATTGCAGTCTCGACCTTTATGAATACTTTCAGCTGGATTCGCTGAATCAGATGCTATCATTAGCCCGTTTAATCTGCGATTTGGTCATTATCCTCTGCAGCCGTTTTGTTTTTGATGCTTTTACCTGTCTGAGCTTGCAGACGGCGGATCTGGTTCTGGTCTCCCTGTCCGGCAACAGCGGCTCGTTTCGAACTTGCAACCGCGCTGTTGAGTTTTTACACAGCCGCCAACAGCTGGATGTCGGAAAAATCCGATATGCAGTATTCTCTTACGATCCGCGAACTGATTTGAGCTGGGGCACCATGGATGAATTATGCTGCGGCCGGCTGGCTGGCTGTATTTCCGAACAACCCCGGCGGCGCAAACAAAAAAGCGGCGCCACGCCCTATGCCGCATCGCTGGACCGGAACAACCGCCGGGAATATCTGGATATGATCCGCCGCGTCAATTTGGCGGCCTATATTGGGAAAGGGGAGAAAAGATGCCTTTAGTGACTTCTCAAGCCTGGCTGGCGGAAAAGCTGGCCGGTTATCGGCTTATGGATCCTTATACCGGGAGGCAGACCGGAACAACAGAACATCCGGACGGAGAAAATCCTGAGCGGGAAACCCGGAGATATCCTGGCCTGAGCGATTTGGTTTCTATTATCTGCAGCCGGATTCTGACTGCTGAGCCAGGCCTGGTAGCTGAAGTTGCATCCGGGCGCACGTCCCGGCAGACTCTGCACAGCCTGATTGCGCGCACTGCTGAGCAGGAAAGCATGCGGGCCGGCTTCTTTCAGGCAGACCTTCAGCAGCAGGTCATGGATTTCCTTTTCGGCTATGGGCCTCTGCAATCTTATGTAGAGAACGAAACCATATCCGATATCGACGGTACCGCTCCAGATGAGTTCACAATGAAAATCAACGGCCAACGGCAGACTGCGCCGATAGCCTTTGCCGACGCAAAAGCTTATGACACTTTCTGTCGCCTGGTGATTATCCGCAACGGCGGCATTATCAATGAAAATGACAGCCATTGTCGGGTGACTGATGAGAAATACAGGCTGCGCATCAACGTCACGGTTCCGCCGCGCAGCGTCAACGGCCCGACTATCAGCATCCGGAAACATCGCCGGCAAAGCTATAATTTGCAGGATCTGGTAAACCTCGGCATGCTGAACGCGCAGTTGTCCGGATTGCTTGCCGAACTGGCCCGGACCTCCGCAACAGTCCTTTTTTGCGGCAAGGGGGCCGCTGGCAAGACGACTTTGCTGCGGGCTTTTATTCAGGCCATGCCGCCGCTGGAGCGGATTCTGGTCGCTGAAAGCGACAGCGAACTATTCCCGGAAAAACCTTGCTGTCTGGTCCAGAGAATCAAGAAATCCAATGAGGGAGGCCGGCCTGTCAGTTTGCGCGACTTGATTGCCGACGGCTTGACGATGTCTCTGGATACCTATTGCATCGGCGAAATTGTCGGGGAAGAGGCGCTGGAGTTTATTCGCGCGGCCTATTCCGGCCACCGCTGCCTGGCGACGACCCATGCCGACTGCGCGGCCGATGCGCTGGACCGCTTGCTGACGCTGGCCAGACCCGGCGCCCAGGCCGGCAATGACCTGCTTCTGCGCCGCATGCTGGGGCGCAGTGTCCGCTATATCGTCTGCCTCAGGGATTTCCGGGTCGTTCAGGTCCTGAGAAATCATAATTATCTGGAAAAGGAAGATGCCTATGATTTGGTTGAGATTTGGCCAGCGCAGCAAAATCCGGCAGCAGACCCTGCAGCTGGTCAGCTTGTTGTCCCGCTGGTGCCAGGTTCGTGAAGATTTGCTATACGCATTCGAAAAGAGCCTGGCTGCCGGGCTGGATAATCCGATGCGTCAGGCAGTGGCTGATTTTTTAAGCCGGGTGCGCGGGGGAATGGAAATCGGTCAGGCGCTGGATCTTTTTCAGGACACTTTGGATCATGAAAACCTGCGGGACTTGATTACAGCGATCCGCTTTAATTTCCGCCATCGGGGGAATCTGCCGGCCTTGCTTGAATCGCTTGAGGTGCAGCTGCACAAGATCGAAGAAGAATACAATCGCCGACGCCTGTCCAATGCACGTGACCTTAGCCTGACCTTGCTGATCCTGGCGCTTGTCCCCCTTTTTTTTGCTCTGCGCCTGGCAGGCAATCCGGAAGTGTGTCAATTATTCCTGAATAACCCGATTGGTTTATGTTTTCTGGTTATCTGCCTGCTCTCATATGGAATGGCGATAACCTGGGTCCTGATAATACAGCGGCGCATTTCAGGTTAATAAGGGAGATCATGGGATATGATGGCAATGCAGCTCTGGTTTTGCGGATTGAGTTTATTGCTTGGACTGGCAGTCTATCATGGTTTGCCTTCTTTAGTTCGCCTGCTGGATCGTCGCCTGGCGATGGCCCGGCTTCAGGAACTGCCTCCGGTTGAAACCGGCAAGCGCTGGTCCTGTCCGTCTATCTTACCGGCTCAGTGGCGGCAAAGTGTTGCCGTACGTATGCAAAAAGCCGGTTATTTTGCCGCCCAGGCACATGCTGGCTACTGGATCTGGCACATTGCTCCCGTTCCGGGTTTTCTGCTGCTGGCCCGGCTCTTGCACATTGACGGCGCGTGGCCTGTCTGGGTTGGCGTCCTGCTGATCACGTTGGCTGACAATCAGATCAGCCGGAAAATTAAATGCCGGAAAAAGAGCTTCAGCAAGTCATTATTTAAAATCTACCGCTTTCTTGATTTACAGCTGACATCGGGAATTAAAGTGACGGACGCCCTGCGCGGCCTGCCGGAAGCGATCCGGGATCCGGTCGTGCGCCCGGTGCTCATCCGGTTTGCCGCTCTTTATGAACTCACGCTTGATCTTGATCAGTCACTGGCGGAGATCAGGCTGGCTTTCCCCGGTCCGGACTGTGAATTGCTAGCCACCCATTTGCGCCAATGCCTGCAGACCGGGCAGGCCGGACATACGCTGGCCCGCATGGAAGAACTGCTTTTCGCCCGCTATTTCAATATGATGCAGGCAGACACCGCGCAAATCAGAACTCAACTGCTGCTGACTGCGATCCTCGGAGTTACACCGGGAGTTGTTCTGTTCTTATATCCGCTTTTATCTCAGGCCATCCAGGCCGTAGAATCCGTTTTTGGCTGACAGCAGCCGCAAGGCTGCAGGCAAATAATAACTTTCAGGAGGTTACCTATGAAAATGACCAGAAGAACGATGTCAGAATTCTTAACTCAACAGCGCGGCATGCGCGGACGCTTTCGACTGATGAATTTGAAGGGAAATTTCGGCCGTAAGCAAGGATTCGGCTTGAATGAAGTGATTGGTATTGCCGCGGGCATCATTATCGCAGTTGTTGTTGTGATTCCGGGGCTTCAGGGATTTGCCGGCGATATCTTGGGTAATTTGACTGATTGGTGGAACGACATGGCTTCCAGCGTTTTCGCCACGCCATGAGCAGGCCGGCCGTTTAGATACGCCAGCGAAGGCGGCGGCTGATCGCAGCGAAGGCAGCGGCTGATCGCAGAGAAGGAGCAGAAAATGATGATATCCAAAATGATTGTTACCCTGTTTGCCGGTATGCTGGCCGTTGTTTTGGCTATGCAGCTTCTACTCTGCGGTTTGCCACTGTTTCGCCGGTTGGAATTTGACGCGGTCTGCCACAAATATTCGCTTTTAATGGATCGGACGGGAAAGCTTACGCCGCTGATCACCAGCCAGCTGGCTCAGGAACTGGCCGGGCGCGGATTTACTGTGTCACGGATTGAAGGCACCGATAATGCCAGCTTTGGCGACAACCTGGATCTTCTGGTTATATCCAGCTATTCCGGGTGCCGGTTCCGCTCCGATCTAACTCCGGAGGAGGTGGACATATTTTTTACCTATCAATCAAGCACGATATGCCGGGTTTTAAAAAATTGAAAAAAGGGACCGTGAGCGATTTGCTCATCTTCGTTTTTTGTACAGTTCTGGTCATGGCGCCGATGGCTGTTCTTGGCATCCGCCAGCTTGCGGACTGGGTGCAGATCCGGCAGGCTGAGCAATTTCTGGAACGGGTCATTTTAACGGCCTATGAGGGTATGGACATGGATCGTCTGGCCGATGGCCAACCCAGTTTGGATCAAAGAACAGCCGAACAGATCATCCGCCGGCATTTTTCCGACTGGCTGCCTGACGGATTAGTTAACAAACTGATGCTGGTCTCCGTTAATCTGCAAAACCGGCCAATCACACCAGCTGCACATCACTGGATGGGCTCCAGTCAACCCAAGTATAAACCGATTATTACTTTGTCAGCCCGGTTTATTGACTATCAAGGCAGGAAAATTCACCTTAGCCAGGCGATTGAACTGATCCTCGACTAGAAAGGATGACCTATGCGGAGAAATAAACAGATTATCCTGACAATCCTGATTACATTAATTTTATTGATTTTAGTCTGGCTGGCCGGACAGAACCGGTCATCTGTAAAATATGCGGCTGCCTATGCCGCCCGGTGCGATATTCCGGCTGGATTTCAAATAACGGCAGATCAGCTGATCACGGTTGAGATCCCGGAAGAGCTTCTGACAGATTCCTATTTGACGGATGCTTCCTTGATCGTTGGTCAGTGGACGACCTTGCCGATTCAAACAGGTGAATTGATTAGTAAACCGCGGCTGACCCCGGAAGCTTCCGGTTTAGTTTATCCAGATTCAGGACCCGGACGCCGCTTGATGACTATAGAGCTCGAAGCTGTTGATGCCAATGGTTTCTGGCTGGCAGCCGGCAGCCGCGTCGATCTCTTCCTGATCCCTCGCAATCGGGAAAGCCTGACAGACATTCAAGTCCTGGAAAATGTCCGGATCATGGATATCTTTTCTGAAGATGGAGAAAAGACAGGTCTTGCTCCGACAACCTCAGGAGGCGCAAAACTGATCTGCCTGGATCTGTGCCTGGAACAGGTGCACATCATCAACAATGCTGCAGGTTTATACACGATCAGGTTGGCTGCCATCAACGAATCCGCGACTGACAGCGACTGACAGCCACTGACAGCGAGGAATGAGCATTCTTTTACAAGCACAGCCATTTCTGCTATCATTGTGGCAGGTGATGCAGATGTTTGAGGATTTACTGCCAGCTGTCGAACGGGGAATCATGGATGCGGCCGGTTCCATACCGGTTGTTTTTAAAGGAATCGAGCGGACATTCGAGAAAGGCTCCACCCAAGCCAATCCAAGCCGCCATGACTACCATGAACTAACCTATTTGCGAAGCGGCAAAGCTGAGTTTGAAATTGAGGGACGGCGGGTGACTTTGGAAAAGGGCGGCACAGTTGTAATCCGTCCCCATATGTCGCACATGATCCGGATTCAAGATAAATATGCGGACATGCTTGTGCTGTATTTCGGCTTTGCCCAATTGTCGCCCGACACAACCGTTTCCAGGGATCATTCATTCCGCACTACAAATGTCGCACCCCGTCCGCTGGAGAATTTCATCAATTTTGCTTATGGCAAGGATGTCCCGGAAGGAGAAAAAAACCTTGACCCATTTCTTCTGATAAAAGGCCGAAGCCGTCAGGACATTGCCAGCCTGGTCGACAGAATTCTGCGGGAAAGCCATCAGGAAGCCTATGGACGCGAATTGATGATGCAGCTTCTGGCGATGGAACTTCTGGTCGCGCTCGCCCGCGGTTTGCGGGAAGAGTGGGAGGAAAGCCTTCGGGTCAGAACCGGTAAAGCCCGTGAACTGGTTCGGATCGCCCGCAATTTTATTGTCGAAAACCATGACCGTGACATATCGGTTGCCGATGCCGCGGGCTATGTTTTTTTAAGCCAGGGTTACTTTACCCGCGCTTTTCGCGATGAAACAGGCATGAGCCCGATGACTTTCCTGATGCAGGTTCGGGTTGATCATGCCTGCAAGCTGCTTGAGCAGAAAGACATAAAAGTCAGCGGCGTGGCGGCTCAGGTTGGCTTCTCCAGCCCGCAGCGGTTTAACGCCGCTTTTCGCAAACACATCGGCAAAACGCCGATGGAATATCGCCGGACCGTGCTGGCCAAAAAAGAGGGACAACATCATGAGTAATACCCTGAGTCCAGATGACCGTACAGCTGAAACAAATCCGGAAATTCCGGCTGGTATGGATCAATCGGCTGAATCGGCGAATTCATATGAATGCCTGCTTCCGGTTGCCATGGATTACCCGCGTATCGAAAAAGCGATCCGGGAAATACTATTAGCCATCGGTGAGGATCCGGAACGCGAGGGATTGCGGGAAACCCCGGCACGCGTAGCCCGCATGTACGGTGAAATATTTGCCGGACTTCATTTGAATGTTCAGGACTCCATCAAAGTCTTTCATGAGAAGGACCATGATGAAATGATCCTGGTCGGCGATATACCTTTCTATTCCATGTGCGAGCATCATCTGCTCCCCTTTGTCGGTAAGGCGCATGTCGTCTATATTCCTCAGGAAGGCCGTATTCTTGGATTGAGCAAAATCGCCCGCATCGTCGATGTCATGTCCCGCAAACCGCAGCTGCAGGAGCGCCTGACTTCACAGATCGCCGATACGATTGTCCGGGCGGTCCAGCCGATGGGAGTGGCGGTTGTTGTGGAGGCAGAGCATTTATGCATGACGATGCGCGGAATCCGTAAACCAGGCGCTTTGACAGTCACATCTGCCTTGCGCGGATTATTAAAGAAAGACGCCCGTTCCCGTTCCGAAGCTATGTCGTTGATTAACCGCCGGGCCTGATTTGCTGACCGGCGTCCGCAAAAAGGAGGTGCAGCCATTGTCTCCGACAGAACAGCGGCGCAATTCAGAAGAAATGACTAAACCGGCTGTATTTCGGGCGAGAAGATTTTCTTTTCCGTTGGGTTGCCGGACCTACATTATGGGCGTTCTCAATGTGACCCCGGATTCGTTCTCGGACGGCGGCAAATACCTGTCACTAGATGACGCGCTGCGCCGGGCTGGAGAAATGCTGGACCAGGGAGCTGATATTCTGGATATCGGCGGCGAGTCAACCCGGCCGGGCGGTGCGCCGGTCAGTTCTGATGAAGAAATGCGCCGGGTCATACCGGTTATCACCCAAGTCAGTCAGAAATTCGGCTGCCCGATTTCCATCGACACTTACAAGGCGGATGTCGCCAGGGCTGCGTTATCTGCCGGCGCCTGTCTGATTAATGATATCAACGGGCTGCAGCAGGATCAGGCGATAGCCGCAATTGCCGCACAGCATCAGGCAGGCGTCGCAATCATGCATAATGCCCGGCTTTACCGCAATCAGCCGGCTGGGACGCCAGCGCCGGACCTGATGGGGGATGTGGAGTCTTTTCTGCTGGAAAGCATCAAACGGGCGCTCCAGGCTGGATTATGCCGGGATCACCTGATGATCGATCCGGGTATCGGCTTTGGCGTTACCGCGGAGGAATCCCTGGAGATGATAGCCCAACTGAACCGGCTGTCGGCGCTGAACCTGCCCG
>DOFA01000272.1 GCA_003532195.1 Clostridiales bacterium | reverse complement strand
ATGATCGGCCTGCCGGGGCAGACCCTGGCCGACGCGGAAGCGACCGTGCAGGCTCTTCTCGGTTTGCCGGTCGACCATATCTCTTTTTACTCGCTCAGCCTGGAAGAAGGCACGCCGCTGCAAAAACAATGCGCGGCCAATCCGGATCTGCTGCCTGATGAACTAACCGAACGCGAACAATACCACCGGATCCGGCAAATGCTGCGGCAAGCCGGATTTGAGCATTATGAGATCAGCAATGCCGCTCGGCCGGGCCATCGCTGCCGCCACAACCTGGTCTACTGGTCCGGAAATCCGTATTATGGTTTCGGCGCTGCGGCGCACAGCTATCTCCAGGGTGTCCGCCGGTCCAATCCGGCTGGCCTCGACGCGTATATCGGAATGTTCGGAAAGGATGACCGGAGCGCCGGACCATCCGGCCGGCCGGGGGAAGGATTATATCCGGCTGGTCGGGTCGAAGAGACAGTCGACGGTGAAGGCGCCCGGAAGGAAATGCTGATGCTCGGCCTGCGCCTGCTGGAGGGCGTCCGCAGCCAGGATTTTTATGACCGTTTCGGCTGTGATCTCCAGAGTTGTTTTGCCGGGCAGATCAGCCAGCTGGTCCGGCGCGGTTTGCTGCAAGCCGACGCGGACGGCATCCGTCTGACTCTAGCCGGCCTTGATCTGGCCAATCAGGTTTTTTGCGAATTTGTCTGATCCGGGAACGGTGGTATTTACTAAATTTTCATATTGTGGCCATGTTTTAATCGGACGATTGATTGACAGTCGCGGTTCCTGGTGGTAAATTATCTTTAGCACTCAGGGACGAAGAGTGCTAAAACGACCGGGAGGAGGTTCAGTCGGCAATGCCTTTAGATGAAAGAAAAAAGAATCTGCTCAAAGCGATTATCGATGATTACATCGACACGGCTGAACCGGTTGGTTCCAAAGCCCTGGTCAACAAGTTCCATTTCAATTTCAGCCCGGCGACGGTGCGCAACGAGATGGCTGAGCTGGAAGAACTTGGGTTTTTGGAGCAGCCGCATACCTCGGCCGGACGGATCCCGTCCGACAAGGGTTATCGGGCTTATGTCGACAGTTTGCTGCAGATCGAAGAAAT
Organism: Clostridiales bacterium; assembly: GCA_003532195.1. Classification (GTDB taxonomy): domain Bacteria; phylum Bacillota; class Clostridia; order Saccharofermentanales; family UBA5734; genus UBA8949. Next base: position 30,061 of record DOFA01000272.1, on the reverse strand, counting down.
ATCCGCAGAGGAAGCCGGGAAGATCCGGCATTACATGCAGGACAGCCTGGACGAATTGACCGGCCTGATCCGCAAAGCCGCAAATGTGCTTTCGGACAAGACCGGATACACCTCGCTGGCCTTGTCGCCGCAGCTGCATCACAGCCATCTGCAGCAAATCAAGATCCTGATGATCGAGCCTGGCCGGGCGCTGGTTGTCGTCGTGCTTTCTGCCGGTGTCGTCAAGGACCGGCTGGTCCGGATCCCGGACATTCTGGACGCCAACCAGCTGATGCAGATCGCGTCCGCCATCGAGGAAGGTTTGTCCGGCATGACACTGGACAATATCACCCTGGTGGCCGTCACGGCAGCCGCCCAGAACACCCGGCTGCCGGAAAGCCTGCTGAACCAGGTTCTTTTTGAAGCCTATGTCGCCATCAAGCAGGCCGACAACCTTGAGCTTTATCTCGACGGGTCGCACAAGCTGCTGTCTTATCCGGAATTCCAGGACATCCGCAAAGCTAAAGATTATCTGAACGCTTTATCCCGGGATGGGATTATCGCCGGTTATATGAGCGAACTCAAGGATCCGGAAACGGAAACGGATTCGGCGGATTTATCCGATCCGAATGCCGGGCCGGATACGCCGGAAACCGCTGGCGCCGCTTCATCCGCCAGCCGGATTGAGGCAGCCGGACAGAAAGGCCAGCCATCCTTCATGGTTCGCATCGGCCAGGAAATCATGCTGGAAGGCTTAAATGATTGCAGTTTCGTCACGACAACCTATAAAATGGGCGAGCGTATCATCGGCCGCATCGGCGTAATCGGCCCGCGGCGGATGACTTACGGGCGGGTCATATCCAATATCAGCTTCGTCAAGCAGACCTTAAATGAACAGATCAGGCGGATCGCCTGCGGTGATGACCGAATGGAGGGTTTTGAGAAATGAAAAAAAGTAAAAGTGCCGGCACGGACATGCCAGATGATGCCGGGCAGGAAATACCCGCCGCTGATGCTGCGGTGAAGGATAAAACAGCGGAATCAGCCGCTCCGGAAGCGACTGCTCCGGAATCAGGCGCTCCGGAATCAGTTGCCGGAACCGCGCCATCTGCCGCCGGCGACCCCTGCCAGGAAATAAAAAATGCCCTGGCAGCCAAGGAACAGGATTTCAACGTGCTGACAGACAAATACTTGCGTCTGGCAGCCGAATACGATAATTTCCGCAGGCGCAGCCAGAAAGAAAAGGACGCCCTGTACGTCGATTCAATCGTTCTGGTTATCCGGGAGCTGCTGCCGGTTTTGGACAATCTGAACCGGGCAGAACTGTCCGCTTCCCAATTTGACAACGAGGAGGCAAAAAGGATCGCCGAAGGCCTGGACATGATCAGGAAGCAGGTCGATCAGGCCTTAACCCGCCTGGGCGTCAGCGTGATCGAATGCGTCGGGCAGCCGTTCAATCCGGAATTGCATGAAGCTGTCATGCATGTCCAGGATGACAATGCCGGCGCTTCCGTCATTGTCGCCGAGTTGCAGAGAGGTTACCGCCGGGATGACCGGGTCATTCGCCACAGCATGGTGACCGTTGCCAACTGAAGCGCCATTCACACCGAAACCCAGCCTGGACGCCAGGCTGAATGATAAAGAAAGACCCCACATTGATTCAGGAGGGAAAATCATATGGCAAAAATTATCGGTATCGACCTGGGCACAACCAACTCATGCGTCGCCGTCATGGAAGGCGGCGAACCGGTCGTCATCCCTAACGCGGAAGGCAACCGGACGACGCCGTCCGTCGTAGCTTTCACCAAAACCGGCGAGAGGCTCGTCGGCCAGGTGGCCAAGCGTCAGGCCGTAACCAATCCGGACCGGACCATCATGTCGATCAAGCGGGACATGGGCTCGAACCGGAAAATCAATATTGACGGAAAACAGTATTCCCCGCAGGAGATTTCCGCCATGATCCTGCAGAAACTCAAGGCTGACGCGGAAGCCTACCTCGGCGAAACCGTCACACAGGCGGTCATTACCGTGCCGGCTTATTTCAGCGACGCCCAGCGCCAGGCCACCAAGNNGGATCATCAACGAACCGACGGCGGCTGCATTGGCCTATGGCCTGGATAAGGAAACCGACCAGAAAATCCTGGTTTTTGACCTGGGCGGCGGAACCTTCGACGTATCGATCCTGGAGATCGGCGACGGCGTCTTTGAAGTTCTGGCCACCAACGGCAATACCCGCCTGGGCGGCGACGACTACGACATGAAGATTGTCGACTGGCTGGTCGATGGATTCCGGCGCGATCAGGGGATTGACCTGCGCAATGACAAAATGGCGATGCAGCGCTTGCGCGAAGCGGCAGAGAAAGCCAAGATCGAGCTTTCCGGCGTGACTTCGAGCAACATCAACCTGCCCTACATCACGGCAGACGCCACCGGGCCCAAGCATCTCGACACAACCCTGACCCGGGCGAAATTTGATGAGCTGACGATGGACCTCGTCGAGAAAACCGTCGGCCCGACGCGCAACGCTCTGGCTGACGCGAACCTGAAGCCGCAGGATGTGGAAAAGATCCTGCTGGTCGGCGGATCGACCCGGACGCCTTCCGTGCAGGATACCGTCCGCAAGCTGTTCGGCAAGGAGCCGTTCAAAGGCATCAATCCCGACGAATGCGTCGCCATCGGCGCCGCGATTCAAGCGGCTGTGCTGACCGGGGACGTAACCGGCCTCCTGCTGCTCGATGTTACGCCTCTGTCGCTGGGTATCGAAACCATGGGCGGCGTTTTCACGAAAATCATCGAACGCAACACGACAATCCCGACGAAAAAGAGCCAGGTTTTCTCGACCGCGGCCGACGGCCAGACCCAAGTCGAAGTCCACATCCTGCAGGGCGAGCGCGAACTTGTGCAATACAACAAAACCCTGGGCCGATTCAACCTTGACGGTATCGCACCGGCGCCGCGCGGCGTCCCCCAGATTGAAGTCACCTTCGACATCGATGCCAATGGCATCGTGCATGTGTCGGCCAAGGATCTCGGAACCAGCCGCGAACAACACATCACCATAACCGCGTCCACCAACCTGACCGAAGAGGAAATTCAGAAAGCGGTCAAGGAAGCCGAGCGTTTCGCGGCGGAAGACAAAGCCAAAAAGGATGAAGTCGACACCAAAAACGCGGCGGATTCCGCTGTTTATCAAGCCGAAAAAACTCTGAAGGACATGGGCGACAAGCTGGAGGCGGACGACCGTTCCGAGGTGGAAGCCGCAATTGCCAAACTCAAGGACAGCATTTCCGCCAACAATGTCAAGCAAATGAAAGAAGATACGGAAGCTTTGCAGCAGGCTTTCTTCAAAGCCAGCGAGAAGCTGTACAAACAGCAGGGCGGCCAACCCGGCGACCCTGGCCAGCCCGGCGGCCCGGACTTTACCGGCGGACAGCCAGGCCCGCAGGACAACTATGGCAGCGGCGACTTCAAGGACGCCGGCGGAGACAAGTAAGAGAGGACCTGAATAGTGCCTGAGAAAAGAGACTACTATGAAGTGCTTGGCGTCCCCCGCACCGCATCTGACGATGAGCTGAAGAAGGCTTATCGCAAGCTGGCCAAGCAGCATCATCCGGATTTAAATCCAGGCAATAAAGAAGCGGAAGCCAAATTCAAAGAGGCCAACGAAGCTTATGCCGTGCTCAGCGACCAGGAAAAACGCCGGGTCTACGACCAGTACGGCCATGCCGGCATTGACGGGCAAGGCTTCGGCGGATTCAACGGCGCCGGTTTCGACATCGATCTTGAAGATTTATTTGGATCTTTTTTTGGCGGCGGATTCGGCGGCTCGCGCAAACGCGGCGGCCCGCAGCGCGGCGCCAACCTGAAATACCGCATGAACCTGGAGTTCATGGAAGCGGCTTTCGGGATCGAACGCCAGATTACGGTCAATAAGGAAGACCTTTGCGATGCCTGCCATGGCACCGGCAGCCGCGACGGTTCGGCGCCCGACAAATGCACGGCCTGCCACGGCACCGGTCAGGTCAGCCAGAGGCAGCAGACCATGTTCGGCACGGTCATGTCGTCCCGGCCCTGCCCGGTCTGCAACGGCAAGGGCACCATGGTCAAAGACCCCTGCCCGAGCTGCCTGGGCCGCGGCCGCCGCCAGAAAAGCAAGAACCTGAACGTCAAAGTTCCTGCCGGCATCAACGACGGCGAGATGCTGACCATGCGCGGCGAAGGGGAGCCGGGCAGCCTGGGCGGGCCAGCCGGCGACCTGTATATCGAGATTCACATCAAACCGCATCCGGTCTTCCAGCGCGATGGCTACAATACGTTCTGCGAAATGCCGATCACCTTTGTCCAGGCTTCGCTGGGCGCTGAACTGGAAGTGCCGACAATCGACGGCCCTTATACCTATCACTTGAAAGAAGGCACCCAGCCGGGAGAGACCTTTACGATCCGCGGTAAAGGCATACCTTATCTAAACCGCAGCAATATGCGCGGCGACCATATTTTCCGGGCGGTCCTGGAAGTGCCCCGGCATTTGAACGATAACCAGAAAGAGCAGCTCCGCCAATTCGAGCAGACCTGTACGGACAAGAACTACCAGAAACGCGGCAGCTTCTTCAGCAAACTGAAAGAATTGTTTCAGTAAAGCCTCTGACTGGTCATTCATACTTGAATATGTTGCGCAAGCTAGGGGATCTGCTGCGAATCGTTGGATACGCGGCATTTTTCTGTGCGCCCGTCACATAAAATCATCCAGGCTGTTTACACGCCCAGCATAATATAAAAATTAACAATAAAGTGAATAGATGAATAATATCTATATCTAATTAAAATAGTATTGACATTAATGTGTATCGCACAGTATAATCAAACTGGAGGTGCGATATGGAAAGTCAACAGGAAATCATGGGTGGACTGGTTCAGGAATTGCATCGGGGCAGCCTGGTCCTGATCATTCTCAGCCAGCTGAACGAAAAGCAGTACGGTTATTCACTGGTCCAGCGGCTTGAAGAACAGGGCTTGAGCCTGGATCCGGGAACCTTGTATCCTTTGCTGCGGCGCCTGGAAAAACAGGGTTTGCTGGATAGTCAATGGGATACGGAAGCCGGTCGTCCCCGCCGATACTATATCTTAAGCCTTGCCGGCCGTCAGGTGCTGACGGCTGTGACTCGGGAATGGCGGAAGCTGAATGGGATTATGCAAGATATGCTGCCTGGAAATTCAGGAGGGGAAGAGGATGGAACTGATTGAACGGTATATTTATGCGGTTATTCGACATTTACCGGCGAAACAGCGGACCGATATCGAGAAAGAACTGCGCAGCCTGATCGAAGACATGCTGCAGCAGCGAACCGGCGGTCAGCCGCCTGGCCATGAGGACATTGAAGCGGTCTTGCTGGAACTGGGCGAACCGGGCAAACTGGCTGACAACTACCGGGGAGCGGCCCGCTGCCTGATCGGCCCGCGCTATTTCGATACTTACTGGCTGATTCTGCGGATCGCCCTCCTGGCTTCCGGATTTGGCATCTTGCTGGCCACAGCCATCAGCCTGGCGGTCAACCCGTAAAATCTGGGCTGGCAGTCTTTGGCGGATTTGCTGGGCGGCATTTTCAATGCTTTAATCAGCGCTTTTGGCATCGTCACCCTGATTTTTGCCCTGAACGAACGCTTCAATCCGCAAGCGCCTGAATCGGGAAAAGCCGCAGCCGGGAAGTGGCAGCCCAGCCAGCTGCCGGCGCGGCCGGCTTCCGGCCTGCAGATCAAGTGGGGCGATCCGATTGCCGCGATTGTTTTTTTAGTCATTTTTCTGGTGATCATCAACCTGAACCTCGATCTGATCGGGCTTTATCTGGCTGACGGCGAGAGCTTGCGGATCGTCCCGCTCCTGTCCGATTATTTCCGGCAGTTCATTCCCTGGATCAGCCTTTCGCTGGTGCTGGCGATTCTGATCGAAGGCGTCAAGCTGTTTACCGGCCGCTGGACGATTCCCCTGGTCATCGGCAGCCTGGCCCAGAAAACCCTGAGTTTGATCATCTCCCTGCAGTTGTTTGCTGACGCCCGTTTGTTCAGTGCGGATTTTATCAGCGAAATGCAGTTGATTTTCTTTTCGGCCGACAAAACCCTGGCCGCAGATTTTGCGGTCCAGACCTGCCGCGTTCTGCGGATCATCGCCATTGCCGGTTTTGTGATCGATGTTCTGACCTTAGGCTGGAAAACAATTCGGATCGCAATGATCAAAGCCGATAAACCGATTAAATTTACGGAGGTTTAGCCGATGCGCTGGCTGTCCCTGCAAATCGATACGACCCATGAGGCGGCCGATCTGGTCGCCGACTTCCTGTCCAGCCTGGGCGCGGCCGGCGTCCAGGTTGAAGACGCCGAGGAGATCCGGGAACTTCTGGCGAATCCCGCCAGCCTGGCTTATGCGGACGATGACTTTCTGGGCAGCCTGGAGCAGACCGTGCATATTCAGGCTTATTTTACCGAATTCGCCGGCGGCGTCCAGATCAACCGGGATATTGACCTGACAACCGCCAGCCTCTACGATAACGCCCCGAAAATCCTGACTCCGCTGACAGGCCTGGAACAGCTCATCCGCGGCAAACTGGTGGAATTCGGCCAGTTTCTTGACTTAGGCGCCGGCTATCTGGGCTGGCGGGAAATCCATGAAGAGGACTGGGCGGACAACTGGAAAAAGTATTATCAAACGCTGTTTCTGACCGACCGGCTGGTGATCAATCCCAGCTGGCTGCCCTACCAGGCAGCGGCCGGCGAGATCGTGATTACACTGGATCCGGGCAGCGCTTTTGGAACCGGCACCCACGAAACCACGGCTTTGTGCGCCGCTTTACTGGATGAACAGCTGCTGTCGGGCAGCCGCGTCCTCGACCTGGGCACCGGCAGCGGCATTTTGGCCATTATAGCGGCCAGGCTGGGCGCCGGCCAGGTCGAGGCCATCGATATCGATCCCCTGGCTGTGGATGTGGCGCGCAGTAACTGTGAATTGAACCAGGTTGCCGTCGACTGTCATCACGGTGAACTGAAAGATGCCCGCCAGCTGGAGTACGACCTGATCGTCGCCAATATCATCGCCGATGTCATAACCGGACTCGCTTGCGACATCCCCGGCCGCTTAGCTGCCGGAGGTTTGTTTCTCGCCTCCGGCATCATTCAGGACAAGCTGCCGGCGGTGATGGCCGCATGCGCCGACGCTGGCCTGCAGCTGTGCGAACAGCGCCGGAAAGGCGACTGGTGCGCCCTGGTTTTCAGAAAAAAATAGCGGCTTGTCATGCTCTTGCTTATCAGGAGCCATGTTTGTACACGATGAAGAGGGAGGCCAGCATGCCGCAATCCAGTTGGGATAAACGCCTTGAGGGGCTGCAAAAAGTGATCATGAAGCCAATCCGCTTCAACGACCTGCGGTTGACCCTGATCGACGCTGTGGATGCCCGGCATGAGCCGGGCTGGCATGCCGGCGAGCATCGCCACCCCTGGTTTGAGTATAATTATGTGTCGGAGGGCTGTCTGCAAACCAGCTTTGGGTCAGCTAGTTTTCTGACTGAAGCCGGCTCGTTCTTCCTGATTCCTCCGGGCGTTACGCACAGCAACCGGAATGCCGGAACCGAAGCGGACGATGGCTTCTGCCTGCGCTGGCAGATTGAAAACGCGGCCGATGATGCTGCTGCTGATAAAGCCGCCAGTAATTTTTACCCGGCTTTTCTACGCACGATGTCGGCGGTCCGCCCTTATGCCATACCCAACGATCTGCTGGCTGGCAAGATGGATCAGTTCTTCAGTTCTGACAGTGTCGCGAGCCAGCAGCTGGCATTGCTGGACTGGCTGCTGCTCATGTATGAAAATTGGAACGACACGGCGGAAATGCCGCCGGCGATTAATACCCGAGAAGAAATTCTGGTTCGCCAGGCGACCCTGTATCTGTCCGAATACTATGCTGAACCGATAACCGTCAGCGAGCTGGCGGCTTCCCTGAACATCAGCTACCGGCATTTGGCACGCCTGTTCCACCGGATCACCGGTGTCACCCTTAACGAGAAACTCAACGATCTTCGCATGAACCAGGCGCGAATCCTGCTTCGGGGAACGGATCTGGCGATCAAAGAAATTGCTTGCGCTGTAGGGTTTCCGAACGAATTTTATTTTTCCAGCCTGTTCCGCCGGACCGCATTTATTACACCATCGGAATACCGGCGAAGGCATAAAAATTCCCGCCTGCCTGCGGAATAACCAGATCTCCGAGGGTAACCACTTTAATGGCAGAATTTTATAGGTTCCTGTCAGGATATTTGATTCAAATAGTTCCGCCTTTGGAATCATAATGGTGTATGAACTTAAGCCGGTACCGATATGCAGCCGGCGGCGGGCGGCGAGCAAGGCAGCAGCCGCGCAGAAAAACAAACAGGAGGCGGCGGGCGAATGGATATTCTCGGCATTGATATCGGCGGCACAAAAAGCGCCGTGATCCTGGGGCAGGAGTCAGCCGACCCGTTGATCGGAATCAAGATCATCGACAAGATCGCTTTCCCGACCGAAGCGATTCGCGGACCGGACTGGACCCTTGACCAGATTGATCAGGCGATTGCCGGTATTTTACGCCGGAACAACTGCCGATACGACGCCATCCGGCGCATCGGCATCAGTTGCGGCGGCCCGCTGGACAGCCGCAGCGGCCGGATCCTCTCGCCGCCCAATCTGCCCGGCTGGGATGATGTGCCGATTGTCGCCTGGCTGCAAGAACGTTATGGCGTTCCGTCGCGTCTCCAGAACGACGCCAACGCCTGCGCCCTGGCCGAATGGAAATTCGGAGCCGCCCGTGGCTATCGCAATGTCATTTTCCTGACTTTCGGCACCGGCATGGGAGCTGGCCTGATTTTGAATGGCCGGTTGTATTCAGGCGCCAGCGACATGGCGGGTGAAGTCGGCCATGTCCGCCTGAGCGAGCATGGCCCGGTCGGTTACGGCAAAGCCGGTTCTTTCGAAGGCTTCTGCAGCGGCGGCGGCCTGGCTCAGCTGGCCAAGAGCAAAGTCCTGGAAAAGCTGCAGATGGGCGAGAAGGTTTCTTTCTGCGCCGGTCCGGCGGACCTGGATCAGATCAGCGCCCGGACAGTGGCTGCGGCCGCTGACGCCGGCGATCCGCTGGCAATAGAGATATACCGGATCAGCGGCGCCTGCCTCGGCAAGGGACTGGCGATCCTGATCGATATCCTGAACCCGGAAATCATCGTCATCGGCAGCATATACTGCCGCAGCCGGGAACTATTGCAGCATACTGCCCTGACAGAAATCAGGCGGGAAGCGCTCGCGCGCGCCTGGCAGGCCTGCCGCATCGAACCGGCAGCCCTGGGAGAACAAATCGGCGATTATGCCGCACTGGCCGTCGCCCTGGACGAAGAGGAGGATAATCTGTTATGAACGACCGTTCACGCCAAATCCTTGACAATTTGCTTTTGCAGTTCCCAGAACTGGGGATCTGCCAAGAGAGCATCGAAGCAGCGTTCGATCTGCTGCGCCAGACTTACCTCGCCGGGGGTAAAGTCCTGATTTGCGGCAATGGCGGCAGCGCTGCCGACGCCGAGCATATTGTCGGTGAACTGATGAAAGGCTTCCGGCTCAAGCGTCCGCTTCCGGATGAAGAACGCAATCTCCTGATCACAGCCTGCGACCAGAATGGCGGTTACCTGGCCGACCATCTGCAGGGCGCCTTGCCGGCCATCTCGCTGACCGGCCATCCGGCCCTGACACTCGCATTTAGCAACGATGTCGCCCCGGACATGACGTTCGCCCAGCAAGTTTACGGCCTGGGCCAGCCGGAAGACACCCTGGTCGCCCTGAGCACATCGGGCAATTCCGTCAACGTGATGAACGCGGTTAAAGTCGCCCAGGCTTTCGGCTTAAGCACGCTGGGCATGACCGGCGCTGACGGCGGCAATCTCGGGCGGCTTTGCGATGTGGTTATCCGCGTGCCAGCCGGCGAAACCTACCGGATCCAGGAATACCACCTGCCGATCTATCACGCGCTGTGCGCGATGATTGAGCTGGAATTTTTCCCCCAATAATCCAGGCAAATTGATGAAAACTGTAGGATGAAAGCAGGATAACGATTATGGAAAACGAACCTAAACTCTATCTGATCGGCAATGCCCACTTGGACCCGGCCTGGCTCTGGCGCTGGCAAGATGGCTATTCCGAAGCGAAAGCCACCTTCCAGTCCGCACTGGACCGGTTAGGCGAGTTTCCCGATTTTATTTTCTCCTGCTCTTCAGCGTGTTATTATCGCTGGCTGGAAGAAGATGAACCAGAGATGTTTGCCGGGNNCGCTATGTTCGCGAAGGACGCTGGCAGATCGTCGGCGGCTGGTGGATCCAGCCGGACTGCAACCTGCCGTCCGGAGAAAGCTTTGCCCGGCATGGCCTCTACAGCCAGCGATATTTTCTCGAGCATTTCGGCCAGATGGCCAGGACAGGCTATAATGTAGACTCCTTTGGCCATAACGGCAATCTGCCGCAGATCCTGCGGCAATGCGGCATGGACAATTACCTGTTCAGCCGTCCGGGTGAACATGAGAAGCATCTGGAGCATTCAGTTTTCTGGTGGGAAGGGAATGACGGCTCGCGGGTCCTGGCCGCTCGGATTCCTTTTGGCTACAATACGAACAGCAGGAACGACCTGGTGAAAAAAATTGACAAGGTCCGGGATCAGTCGTCGCGCGAGGATCAGAACCTGCCGCTTTGCTATGGTGTCGGCGACCATGGCGGCGGCCCGACGATCGAAATGCTGAGCTACCTGAGCGAACTGATTCTTTCCCATCAAGCCTCGGACCTGGAATTCGCCGGTCCGGACCAGTATTTCGATGCCATCCGCGACGCCGGCGGACAGCTGCCGGTTTTGCGCGACGATCTGCAGCACCATGCCAGTGGCTGCTATTCGGCGAATTCCGCGATCAAGCGCGCCAACCGTCTGGCGGAAAACGCCCTGGTCAACGCTGAAAAGTGGGCCAGCCTGACCGGACTGCTCTACGGCCGGCGCTATCCGCTGCCGGAGCTGTCTGAAGCCTGGAAAAATGTACTGTTCAACCAATTTCACGATATCCTCTGCGGCTGCAGCCTGGCAGCCGTCCACCAGGATGCGTTGTATGCGTTCGGCTCCAGCCTGACCACGGCGCAGCAGGTCGCCAACAGCAGCCTGAGCTGGATCGCCCAGCGTATCGACACGCTGGGCGGGTTGGCGCCTGTTGACGCCGCCCGGGACCTCGGCCGGCCGATCGTGGTATTCAATCCTTTATCCTGGCCGGTTCAGGCGGCAGTCCGCGTCCGGGCTTTCCAGGATCGGCCGCAAGCCGGGAAAATCCTCGCAGCGGTCGACAGCCAGGGCAATATCCAGCCGATGCAGCTGATCACCAGCGAGCATCTGATCGGCAATGACCGGGACGGATTGTTCCGGGCGCAGATTCCTGCTTGCGGCTATGCTCTTTACTATGTGCGCAATTGCCCGCTGCCGCAGGACGGCGAAGCTGCTTCCGCCGGCAGCCCGCACATTCTATCGCAGGGCGAGACGGCTGCCTGCCTGACCATCGAAAACGATCATCTGCGCCTGGCAGTCGACCGGACGACCGGCGCCATCAGCAGCCTCTATGACAAACGGAACCAGCGCGAGGTATTCCAGGGTACGGCGGCGGTCGGGCTGGTCATGGACGACACGAAGAACGATACCTGGGCCCACGGGAATGTCATTTTCCGCGATCAGGTCGGCGCTTTTGGCCAGGCGGAAGTTGCTCTCACCGAACAGGGCCCCTTACGCTGCGTGATCCGGAGCACAACCTGCTATAAGGATTCCCGGCTGGTCCAGGAATTTTTCCTCTATCACGACGCTGTTGATGTCGAGGTCCGGGTCCGCGTTGACTGGCGGGAAAAACACCGGATGCTGAAACTGTCTTTTCCGGCCCGGCTGGACAACCCCCGCAGCTTCTATGAAATCCCTTACGGCCTGATCGAGCGGCCCTGTAACGGCGAAGAGGAACCCGGCCTGAACTGGTTCGCCGTCACCGGGGACGATCGGCGCGAACAGCACTGCCTGGCGATCTTGAATGACGGGAAATACAGCTTCAGCGTCGATCATCAGGACATGCAGCTTCTGGCAGCCCGCAGCACAATTTTCGCCGATCATGGCGGCCCCCGCCTGGCCGAAGTCGATTACGAGTACCAGGACATTGGACTGCAGACATTCCAATACCTGATCCGGCCTTTCGCGGGCGACATCCATCAGGGCGACGTCATCCGGCGCGCCGCCGAACTGAACACGGAATTCACGGCGGTCAACGCCGGCTACCATGGCGGTTTCCTGGCGCCCAGCGCCAGCCTGCTGCGGCTGCCCGCCCCGAATATCATCATTTCGGCGCTCAAGCGCGCGGAAGATGACGACGGCTATGTCATCCGAGCGTATGAAACCGCCGGCCGGGCCACGGATGCTGCTCTGGAAATCATCCCGGGCAACGAACCGTATGCCTGCCATTTCCGGCCTTTTGAAATCAAGACGATCGTCAAACCGGATCAGGGAGCAATCCAGGAAACGGATTTCCTCGAGAGGTAGGCTGATATTGAAGATATTAGAAACCCGCTAAGGCAAGACCTGGCGGGTTTTTAGTTTCATCCGAATCATGTAGCTTGCTTAGAAATTCTGGAATGACAGGTTTTAGAACCGTGTGATCAAAACTCGACCAAATGCATATATATCAGAATAGTATTACTATATTAAAATAAATTGACTGACTTATCCGGATGCCCAATTGGTTTTCACGCATAGCACTATTTGTATCTTAATGCATATAAATAGATATTCATACAATCTATTATATATATCTTGCTTTTATTTACATAATTATTGATTTTAATTGTACTTTTAGTCACTGTAAATGAATTAATTGGTAAAATAACCTATAATATATTAATAGAGTATTATCTTGATAATAATCCACGGCTAGACTAACTTATAATACAGATAGCGTGTACTCTGCAGGAGGATATCATTGCGTGGAAGACCCAATTGACTTTCTTAGGTTGTTCAGAATGGCTAAAAAACGTATTTGGATCATTATATTGGCACTTGCAGTTTCCGTAATCATCTCTGGTATTTAGACGAACTATTTTGTCAAAAAACAATATACAACCGATGTCTTGCTTTATATCTGGCCGAGTACGAACGGTTCTTCCGGAGTTAATTCGAATGACTATTCGGAAATGCAGCTCTATATGCAGTTGGTGAATGATTATCAAGTCCTTTGCCAGAGCCGTCTCGTTCTCACGAATGTTGCGGAACCGCTTAAGATGAGCCCGAATGAAAGTGCGAATCTGAGTGGTATGATTTCCGTCAGAACAAAAAGCAACACCAGGCACCTCACGATCAATGTCACGGACACCAATCCGGATCGGGCTGCGTTGATTGCCAATACTGTCGCGGGCGTATTTGCCAAGGTTGTGGTTGAGAATATGGGCACAGGAATGGTTAAAATAATCGATCAGGCCGTTGCGCCGGAGCGGCCATCTTCTCCAAACGTCAAAAGAAATCTGGTTTCCGGTGCTTTACTAGGTTTACTGTTCGGCGGGGGACTTGCTTTGCTGATTTAGGTTATTGACACAAGAGTCAAACGGATTTCCGATGTGGAATCAATAACCGGACTACCTTTTTTGGGCGCAATTCCAGATTTTAACCTCGCAGCTGTCCGTCGGAGGAGAATATGAATAATACAGGAGCGGTTCGAAAACCGATTTATGCGCCAGAACTCCTGGCGCATCACGAGTCCCTTTCGATTGTTTCGGAAGCCTTTAAAACGGTAAGGACAAACATTGAATTCTCATCTGTCGATAAACCGCTAACCACAATCGGCATAACCAGCATCGCCCAAGCTGAAGGAAAATCCAGCATCGCAGCTAACCTGGCACTTACTTTCGCCCAGATCAACCGGCGGGTCTTACTCGTTGATGCGGATCTTCGCCGGCCGATACTGCATCGGCTGTTCGGTTTATCTAATCGGCGAGGCCTGACCTCGGCCTTGCTGAATCTTGATTGCTACACGGATTATATACAGCACTCGTTAACACCCAATCTGGCGGTTTTGCCTTCTGGTCCTGTGCCGCCCAACCCGCAGAGCTTATGATGTCCGCAGACATGGACAAGCTGATCGAGACCGTTAAGGACGATTATGATCTTGTCTTTTTTGATACGCCGCCGGCGGGTGTCGTAACTGATGCGGCAGTCCTGGCAGCAAAACTCAGCGGTACGGTGCTGGTGGTTCGTTATGGCAAGGCGGACAAGAGACAGCTGCAGCATGTCGTTTCTCAACTCAAGCAGGTCAAAGCGAACCTCCTTGGATTTATTTTTAATGGTATCAATGCCCAAGCTAATGACGACGGCTATTATCATTCTGAGTATTACGACACATCAAACGGATATAGAACAAAACTATGATTGAAATCCATAGCCATATTTTACCAGGGATCGATGATGGCGCTACTGACTTCACGGCAGCAGTGCGAATGGCGCAGGCTTATGCCAGCCAAAGGGTTAAGATAGTCTGCTGCACGCCTCATTTTAATCCCGCTCAGATTACGGACCAGGATCACTTTGCATTTTTCCGGACTATTGCCCAAACTTATAATCAGTTGACCGCATTGATCAACGATCGGAACATCGATCTGCAAATTCGGCTGGGCGCAGAAATACGCCTGTCGCCAGACCTGCCGCGTTTTCTTGAAACCTATGCCAGCCTTTTTCCGCTTGGCCTGGCAGGCACGCATCATCTCTTGCTGGAATTTCCATCTGGAAAACAGTGCGACCTAACCATTTACGAACCGATTATCTTCCAATTGCAATTGACGGGATATACTCCTGTGCTGGCGCATCCGGAAAGGAATTTGCTCATCGGCCGACATAACTTACAAATTCTTGAACGTTGGATAGAACAGGAACGGATTTTGATTCAGATCAACTGTTCATCGCTATGTGACGTGCCGTTCTGGAAGTGGCATAAACGATCCAGGATTAGCTATCAGCAAGCCAGGCTGCTTCTGGACCGGAACCTGGTTCACTGCATAGCATCAGACGCCCATGATTTAGTGCGGCGGCCGCCGCTTAACCGATGGGCTTTCAGATCGATATCCAGGCGCTATGGTATAGAACGTGCTCAGAGGCTGATGCAAATCAATCCTGGCCAGCTGCTTCTCGGACAGTCTGCCGCGGTAAATCCTTCTTCACATTAATCTCGTTAATGATCATGCGCCCCCGCATTGCATTGCCCGCCTGTGTCCGCTATGATAAGATAGAATCAGTTTTTGCCGGCCAGACCGGCGGAACTTTTTCGAAAACTGGCGGGAAAGAGGGAGCATGATGTTTGACGTAACGGCGATCGGCGAACTGCTGATCGATTTTACTCCGGCCGGCCATTCGGCGCAAAACCGTCCCTTGTTTGAGCAGAATCCCGGCGGCGGCCCGGCCAATGCCCTGGCCTGCCTGAGCCGGCTTGGCTGCACGACTGCCTTTATCGGCAAGGTCGGAGCCGACCAGTTCGGCTACAGCCTGAAAGCTGCCATGGACCAGCTCGGGATTTCAACCCGGGGCCTGGTCATGACTTCATCTTGCCACACATCCCTGGCCTTTGTGCATCTGGATGAACGGGGCGAGCGAACCTTTTCATTTTATCGCAACCCGGGCGCCGATTTGCTGCTGGAACCTTCGGAGCTGTCGTATAACCTGATCGATGACTGCCGGATTTTTCATTTCGGCGCCGTCTCGATGACCGCGGATCCCGCACGCCAGGCTACCCTGACCGCAGTCCGCTATGCCCGGGAGCAGGGCAAGCTCATCTCGTTCGACCCTAATTTGCGGCTGCCGCTCTGGGCTACGGAAGAGATCGCCCGTCAGGTGATCCTGCAGGCCATCCCCCTGGCAGATGTGCTGAAGATATCCGAAGAAGAGCTGGTGTTCCTGACCGGCGAAACCGACATGGTGCGCGGCGCCGATTCCATCCTGCGCCAGAACAGCTTGAAACTGGTTCTGGTCACGATGGGCCCCAGGGGCGCCTATGCCCGCGCAGCCAGCTGCGAAGCCTGGCGGCCGGCCTACGATGTCCGGACCATCGACACAACCGGGGCAGGCGACGCCTTTACCGGCAGTTTTCTCTACCAGATTCTCCAATCCGGGAAAACGGTCCAGTCCCTGACCGAAGACGACCTGACCGCTTTTCTGGCATTTTCCAATGCCTGCGGTTCCCTGACAACCACCCGCCGGGGCGGTTTTCCTGCCATGCCGACGCTATCCGAAGTTGAAGCTTGCCTGACCGGCGTGCCGACGCTGGATTGAGCGGCGGATATGGATTTTATTGTATTTGACCTGGAGTGGAATGTCGCCGGAAAAGTGAATAAAGTCGATAAAGCGACCCAGGATGCGATCCCATTTGAAATTATTGAAATTGGAGCGGTCAAGCTGGATGCTGAACTTCGACAGACCAGCAAGTTCAGCGTGTTTATCCGGCCGAGGGTATATCCGGTTCTGTCCGGCCAGGTTGCCTCGGTCACACGGCGCTTGCAGCAGAGCTTGAAATACGGCCTGACTTTTCCGGATGCCGCGCGCGGTTTCCTTGAATGGTGCGGTCCGGATTATCTGTTCTGCACCTGGAGTGAAAACGATACGTCCGCTTTGAAAATGAATTTGAAATACTACGGCCTGGCTGACCAGCTACGGGTTCGCTGTCTGGATGTGCAATATCTCTTTGACGAACTGATCGAGCAGGCCGATATGCAGCGCAGCATCGAGTACGCGGTGGATTTCCTGCGCCTGCCGAAAAGCCAGCCGTTCCACCAGGCGGTCAACGACGCCTGGTATACAGGCCGGATCCTGGCGGAGATCAGCGCCATTATGCATAAGGAACGGCCGGATCTGCATCTGGCTGACCGCTATGCGTTTGATCCCAACATCAACCGCTCCAGCCAGCTGTTTCTCAACGACCACGTTTCGGTTGAAGAGGCTCTGACCCATCTGCAATCTTTGCCTTTACACTGCCCAGCCTGCGAGTCAGCGCTGACACAGACGCGGGAATGGCAGCTGGAGGGCAGCAAAGCACAAGCGGGTTTTACCTGCCCGGAGCATGGCCGGATTATCGGCAAGAGCCGGTTCCGCGTTAAAGACTCGGCAAAAGTCCAGGCGTTTGTCACGATTCGCCTGGATCGCGACAGGGAGGCCTGAAACCTTGGACGTTTTCTGGTTTAGCTTCAACGCGGTCATGCCGCTGATCCTGATCGTCGCGCTGGGATACTTGCTGACGCACCTCAAGGTTATCAATTCGCCATTTATTGACCAGGCCAATAAATTCTGCTTCAACGTCGCTTTCCCAATCAGCCTGTTTTCTTCGATCGTCAGTCTCGACCTGGAGGTAGAGATATCCTGGAAGCTCTACGCCCTGGTCATCGCGGCGATTTTGCTGATTGTACTGATGCTGATGCTGATCGTGCCGAAGTTTGTCAAGGGGAATCCCCAGCGCGGCGCCCTGATCCAGGGGATTTACCGCGGTAATTTTCTGCTCATGGGCTATCCGCTGGCCCGTAATTTCTTCGGCGAAGCGGGCATTGTGCCGGTTGTGATGCTCCTGCCGGTGGTGGTCGGCCTCTATAATTTCATCGCTGTTTTTATTCTGGAGTACTATGATGATTCGCACCCCAGATCCCATGTCGGCGTCATTGCGCTCAAGATCATCAAGAATCCCCTGATTATCGGTGCCCTGGCCGGTACTGTATTTTCCCTGCTGCGCCTGGAGCTGCCGCTCTTCATCAGCAGGGCGACCAAGGACCTCGGCGGCATCGCCAGCCCGCTGGCCCTGGTTTTGCTGGGCGCCCAGTTCAACTGGCATAGGGTCGCCGGCAACGTGCGGCTGCTGGTTTCCGCCGTGGTCGTCAGGATGCTGGTCATTCCGGTGCTGGTCATATCGGCGGCGATCCTGCTCGGTTTCCGCGGCCCGGAACTGGGCGGCGTGTTTGTCCTGTTCTGCGCGCCGACAGCCATCTCCAGCTACGTCATGGCCAAGAGCATGCACAGCGACGCCGAACTGGCCGGCCAGATCATCCTGATCACAACCGTGCTTTCCGTCGTCACCCTCTTTGTCGGATCCTATATCCTGCGGTCCCTGCAGATGATTTAAGATCCGGATTTAAAGGCCGGTTTAAAACCCGGAATTAAAGCCAGATCAAAAGCCGGAACTGAAAGCCGGATCTGACCGTCAGGTTCGTTCAGCCGCCGAACAGGTTGTCCCGGCGGCCAAACCATAATTTCTCGGTAGGCCGGTAGTTCCAGTATTGCTTGTCGATGTCGACAGGTTCCTTGGCCCATCCGGCCAGCTTGCCCAGGATAACCGGCAGCGGCGGTATGCCGCCGACCGATGTTTTAACTTGAATTTTCAAGCCGGCGGTGGCGCAGGCCAACTGGGTGGTGGTTTCGATGGCCTGACCGGTCAGGAGGCCGGCCAGGAAGCCGGCGATGCTGGCGTCGCCGGCGCCGCTGGTCGAAGCGATATTCCGGACATCATAGGCTTCCGCCCAGATCTCGCGGCGGCCCCAGTTCGCCGGGTCGGACGGCTGAGCCGGCCCGATGCCGGCCAGCGACGCGGCGTCGGCCGTGCGGACATAATAGCCGAATTTGCCCAGCTTGATCACAACGATCTTGACCCCCAGGCTCAGCATCCGGTTGGCCAGGCGCGGCAGGATGGACAGGTCCAGGTATTTCAGGATGTCGCGGTCGCCGGCGGCCGCCTTGGCGCGTTCAAAGACCGGCCGGTCCAGCATGTACAGCAATTCTTCCAGGCTGGGCAGGCAGATGTCGGTCAGGGGCAGGACCCGCTCGAGGATTCTCAGCCAGTTGGCCTGTCCGGCCGCCGATGCCGGGTCAGGCAGGGCCAGATCCAGGGAGGAAGTCGCGCCGAGAGATTTGACCAGCTTGAAGATGCGGACCAATTCGGCGCCATCATTGACGTACATCAGGCGCATCAAAGGCGGATACCCGAAATGGAAGAGCCGGGTCTGGGCGATCAGTTCTTGATTAAGGTCCGCGGCGCAGAACGTGTCATTGGCGCCCGGGTTGTGCAGGAAAATCCGGTCGATGCCGGGCGGTGCGATGACGACCGAGTAGGATGTGGCTGCCGCGGGATCGACAATCAGGCCTTCGCCGATGCCGTATTGCTGCAGGACGCGCTGGACGCCGCTGCCAAAATAGTCGGAGCCGATTTTACCCATCAGCCGGGTTTCCAGGCCGAGCAGCTTCAGGGATATGCCGGTGTTGGAAACCGCGCCGCCGGTGGAGATGGCCGCGTCGCCCATGTTGATCAGCTTGCCGGGAACCAGGATGTCCTTGATCTGGTGGCCGCCGTCGGCCGCGAAAGAGGGTACGATGTCCAGGCAAAGATGGCCGGCGACGATGGCGGAAATGGGACGTTGCTCACTGGTCATTGATTTATTCCTCCCGGGCTGCGCGCCCTGCTGTCAGTGCCTGGCGCAGCAGAAGAATCATCGCGCGCCATTCATCGAGCTTTGCGGAGCCGGACAGGCCGCTGTGCGCCGACAGAAAGGCATCGGGGCCGTCCTGCTGCAGGCGGGACTGCATTTTCTGGCTGGATGGATCTTCGGGAGGGCTGAAAAGCAGCCCGGCGGCAAGACCAAGCGCGATCGTGCCCGGCTGCAGGCCTTGCTCCAGGATAAAGCGCAGGGCGCCAGCCAGCCGGTCGTCCGCCGACAGCTTGCGCAGCGGATCGCGGCCGACGCGGAACACCGTGTCGCCCAGGCGGCGGTTGGCGAACCGGCCGAGCAAATCTTCGACATGGGCCTTAAGCTCTGCTTCCGGTACCTGGTAGGCCTTGGCCAAAGCGGTTGCAGACTCCATCATGGCCTGCCGGACGATCGGCAGGATGACCGGGTCGCCGATGGCCCCGGCAATCGTCTCGTGGCCGCGCAGCCATCCGAGGTAGGCGGTTATGGCGTGGCCGGCGTTATGAACATATAATTTACGTTGAATAAAAAAGGCGAACGGGGCGAAAGGCTTCAGACCGGTTAACTCTGGTATCGGGCCGCGGAAACCGGCAGCGTCGACCGGCAGTTCGCAGTAAGGTTCAACCTGGATCAGCAGCGGCTGTTCTTTTTTGAGGGCTTCGGGCATCAGCGGAACCATGCGCCCGATCGAGGCTTCGACAAAACCAACCCGCTGATCCAGCCAGTTTTTCTCTTCGCCCGGCAGATATTCGCGGACCAGTTCGCGCAGATAATGATCGGCGTCCAGCTTGTTCTCGCAAATGATGATATCGAGCGGCCGGCTGGCCGGGTCCTGCCAGCGGCGGTGAAAGCCGGCGGCGAGTTGCGGCGCCAGGCCGGGAAGGGCGTCNNCCGCGGCGACCGCCTCGGCCACCGCTTCGGTCTGGCTGGTCAGCAGCGCCCGCACCGGGCTGACTTGAACCGCGGAAACGCCGTCATTGCTGACAATCTGCACCGGATAACCGCCGGCCTGATTCAGCGCATCGACGACAGCCGGGAAAATATCGACAAAAGTAACCTGATAACCGGACTGGCAGAAGGTCTGGCCGATGAAGCCGCGGCCGATGTTGCCGGCGCCAAAAATAACTGCTTGTTTCATGATACCCTCCGGACTCCACATAAATTATGACCGGAATCATGCTCCCGAATCGGGTTCATCGTATCATGAAAGCTATCAATAGTAAATATTTCGTACCGTTAAAACGGTAAAACAGCCTGTGGGCAAACCGGCTGAATCTGCCCGCCTCAGCGGTCAGCCGGTTGCGGCCCGGTATCATCCGCCTGATCGGGCACTGCCTGGGCAGCCTGTTCCAGAACGGCTTTCTGCCTTTCCAGAAGGGCTTTCTGTTGCGCCAGACGGCGTTTTCTGCGGCTGCGGCGCACGGTCAGGATGATGATCAGTGCCGGCAGCCAGAGCGGCAGCGTCACGACCAGGGCAATGGCCAGCCATTGCAGAATGTTGACCAGAAAATTCAGGACGCCGGTCAGGCCGGCTTGCATCAGGTAACCCATGTCTGAGAAGGTGAGGGTCGACCAGTTGATTTCTTTCCGGGTCTTGACCGGATCAACCAGAGGGCTGATCTCGAAGGTTACCGTCGATTCTGCGAGCAGGCTGTCCCAAACCTTGATTTTCCCTTTCAGGGCCTCGATATCTTCGGTGATCTGGTTGATCTCTCGCTGGACAGTCAGGCTTTCTTCAATGTCCTCGGCCTGGTCGAGGAAACCATAATAGGTCAGCAGGGACTTTTCCATGGTTTCAAGGCGGGTCAGCGCATCGTAATAATCCTCCGTGATGTCGGAGATGCTGGCCTTCATGCTGATGACTTCACACGTGTCGGCTATAAAATCCAGGAAACCATCCAGTTCCCCGGGCTTGATTTTTATTTTAGCGCTGATGTAGGTGTTGTCGCCCGATTTGCGCTGGTTACGGTCAGCTTCATATCCGCCGCGGGCGATGGCGTAAGCCAGGATCTCATCATAGGCGGCCGCGACATCCCGAGCCTGCAGATCCAGATCAGCGTCGCGGATCACTTTGCGGACGACAGCCTGATTGCCGCTGTTTTCGCCGGCTTGCGCGCCGCCATAGTCCTTATTTCCGTCTGCTGTCGTCGCGCTGGAGCCGCTTTCGGCATTCTTGGGCGTGCTGCTCGCACAGCCCGAGGCAATGGACAGGATCAGGATGATAACCAGAAACAAAACCGACAGGCGTTTCATGACGAGTCCCTCCCTCTGCGGATTGATCATTTTATCAGTTCATCAAACACTCCAGGTCGTAAATATCGGGAGTATTCATGTATTAGACGCCTGGTTCAGGAATAAGTTCAGCCGGCTTGCCGGTCAGCGCCTGGGCCCGGCCGGCCTGATGCGCGACTCGGCCAGGCTGAGCAGCTTCTCGGCAACGAGGCGCCGGTCGGTATCCTTGATGACCCGGATCGCTTTCTGCAAGACCTGAACCAGGATATCCTGGCTGACCGGGCGGCAGGCCTCGTTACCCCAGTTGAATTCTTCGCCCTGGCCTTTGCTGGGGAAAATCTTCCAGAAAAGCAAAGGCTCGTCGGCCATCAATTCGATATGAAGTTTGGCATCGCCGGTAAAAGAGGTGCTGCCGTCCTGCTCTCCCTGGCTGCTGATCAGGAAAATGGCGAAAATCCGGCGGTTGGCTTCGCTTTCCCGCGGCAGAACCGTCGTCATCAGGGCCATGGCGCCGGAATGGTCGCCGGCCAGGCGAACCGGGACTTTTTGTTCGCCTTTGTAGCGGAAACCGGCGATGCAGTTCCAGTCGGCGAGAAAGTGGCTTTCGCAGCAGCGGCTGGCATCCCGGGAGAATTCTTCCGGGCGGAGCTTCCGGCAGCGGTTGTCCGGGCCGGAGCACCAGGCGTCCTGGTTATCGACAACGTTCATATAATAGCAAGCTTGCGAGCNNCCGCCGCGGCTGCTGTTGCAGTTGCTGGCGACGGTCGGGCCGGACCACTGCTTTTCTTCCTGGCCGGCTGGGCCGGGCTGACCGGCTGGGCTGCCGCTTCCGGATGCCATTGGGCATAGGCCGCCGGCCGGGGGTGGGCCGGAGAGGAAAGGATATCGAAACCTTGCAGGTTGATGCCTTGTTTTTTCAGGTTCTGCAGGTGCTGTTCATCAACAAACCATTTTCGGCAGGCCGGGCAGAAGCGCAGAAGGACCGGACAGGAAACGACGCTGCCGCCGCGCAGGTCGCGGGAGTACTGCCAGTCGGCAGCCAGCTGGATCAAATGGTTCTGGTCGTCCGGGCATTCCGAAACGATCTCGCTGTCCAGGTAGTACGCAAAGGGAACGACCGGTCTGCCGGTTCTCGGAACGGGGGCATCGCTGTTGCCGGGCCGGTTGGCATTAGGCATGGTGAACCTCCCAGGGCGTTTGCCCTCTCAGTTGAACAATAGGTGCTGCAAAGAATTATGATAGCCCAGTTTGGCCCGAAGATCAAGTGGCCGGCCGGGAATGCCGGCCGAGTTGTAGACCAGTGTCCGCCACTGGCGGACAGATTGCAAAAAATGACCGTGCATTCAAGAATGAATCATGTATAATGGGTTTATTGGCCAGGAAGATCCTGGCCGAATATCAAAACGGGGGAAAACATCATGTCTGGAGATCATTCTGGGTTCGTTGCCCCATCTGCCGCGGATTTGGCGCAAACGACCGCGCTATATAGCCGGCATCTGTTTCTGCAAGCGAAAATGACTGAATACGCCGGCTGGCTGCTGCCGGTCCAGTATGCGGGCATAGCGGCGGAGCATCTGGCCGTCCGGCAGCGGGCCGGTCTCTTCGATGTCTCGCATATGGGCGAAATCCTGGTCAGCGGCCGGGAAGCGGCGGCTTTTCTCAACTTTCTGCTGCCGCGGGACCTGAGCCGGATCAAGCCGGGACAGGCCTGTTATTCGCCGATGTGCCTTCCTTCCGGTGGCACTGTTGACGACCTGATCGTCCACCCGCTCGATGAGAGCCGATTCCTGCTGGTGGTCAATGCCGCCAACAGCGCGAAGGATTTTGAACATATCCGGGCTTGTGCCCGGCAGTTTCCCGGCGTCGCGGTGGAGAACCTTTCTTCCGCCTACGCCCAGCTGGCCTTGCAGGGCCCCGATGCCGCAGCCATATTGACCCGCCTGGGCCAAAAGCAAAAAGACGGGCTGGCTGCCTGGCAGGATCTGCCCGACCTCGGGCAGGCCGTCGCATTGCGGCCCTACCATTTTATTTATCAAGAAGGGCCGGCCGGCGCCGGCAGCATGATTTCCCGCACCGGTTACACCGGCGAAGACGGTTTCGAGATTTATCTGGAACCGGCTCAGGCCGACCGGACCTGGCAACTGCTCCAGGAGGAAGGCGCGGTTCCCTGCGGACTCGGCGCCCGCGATTCACTGCGCCTCGAAGCCGGCATGCCGCTGTACGGCCATGAACTGGGACCGGACATATCGCCTTTGGAAGCCGGATTGCAGCGATTTGTCGCCCTTGAAAAGCCCGAACCCGGTTTTATCGGCCAGCAGGCTCTGCGGCTGTCTTTGCAGCCCAGCCCGCCGTCCGGCGCCCTGGCAGGGCTGCGCCGGCTGATCGGCCTTCGTTCGGCGGGACGGGCGATCCCCCGCGCCGGATACCCGGTTCTGGCCGGCGGCCGGACCGTCGGCCAGGTGACATCCGGCGTCTATTCCCCAACTTTCAGCCAGGGAATCGCCATCGCCCTGGTGGACACAGCCGCTGACCTGGAATCTTCGGAGATCAGCGTCCTGGTCCGCGACCGGCAGGAGCCTTTTATGCTCAACCCGCTGCCCTTTTATAAGAAACCAGCAAAATGACCGGCAACAGCCCGATATGATCTGAATGATAAAAATTGGTAAAATACAGGAGGCAGAACCATGACCATTGTTAAGGAAGGACTCTACTACACGAAAAGCCATGAATGGGCGCAAGTCCAGGGCGATGTGGCAAAAATCGGCATATCGGATTATGCCCAGAATGAAATGGGCGACCTGGTTTTCGCCGAAGCGGCGCCGGCAGGGCGCCGGATCAAGGCCGGCGATCCGATCGGCGCGGTCGAATCGGTCAAAATGGCTTCCGATATTTATAGCCCGGTCTCCGGGGAGATCATTAACAGCCAGTCCGGGATCGGCGATCATCCGGAACAGATCAACGCCGATGCTTTCGGGTCCTGGTTTGTGGCCATCCGCCTGTCAGATCCGGCCGAGTTGGCTTCCTTGATGGATGCTGCGGCTTATGAGGCTTTTTGCCAGGCGGAGGGCTGATCATGACCGGTTTCCTGCCTACCAGCAGCCGGGAACGGTCGGAAATGCTGGCTTCTGTCGGCCTGCCGGCGCCGGAACGCCTTTTCGACGCCATACCGGCCAACTTGCGGCTTACCGCGTTTCCCGACTGTCCCGAATTAGCCCAATCCTGGTCCGAAATGGAGATTATCCGGCAGCTGCAAGCCCTGGCCGACCAGAATCTGGCCGCGGCTTCCGTGCCCAGCTTTCTCGGCGCCGGCGCCTATGACCATTACCAGCCGTCGGCGCTGCGCCATCTGCTGCTGCGCCAGGAATTTTACACCGCTTACACGCCTTACCAGCCGGAAATCAGCCAGGGCACGCTGCAGGGCATTTTCGAATTTCAAAGCCTGATCTGCCGGCTGACCGAACTGGATGTCGCCAATTCATCGATGTACGACGGCGCGTCTGCAGCGGCGGAGGCTCTGCTGATGGCCTGCCGGGCGACCGGCCGCAAGCGTGTCATTCTGGCCGGCACCGTCAACCCGCAGACCCGGCAAGTCGTTCAAACCTACCTCGAATCGTCCGGGCATACGGTGACTGTTTTGCCGGCCGGACCTGATGGCGACTGGGTTCCGGCCCTGAATGCCTATCCGCCGGACGCGGACACTGCGGCGGTCCTGGTCCAGAGTCCGAATTATTTCGGCTTGATCGAAGATCTGCCGGCGATTGCCGCCCTGGCGCATGAAGCCGGAGCTTTGGCCGTCGCCAGCTGCGATCCGGTCAGCCTGGCCTTGCTGCGCACACCCGGTTCGGCCGGCATCGACATCGCGGCCGGCGAAGTCCAGCCGCTCGGCAACACCCTGTCCTTCGGCGGCCCTTATATCGGCTATCTGGCCGCCCGGGAAAATCTTCTGCGCCGGATGCCCGGCCGGATCTGCGGCGAGACGGCCGACCATGATGGGCGCCGGGCTTTCGTCCTGACCATACAAGCGCGCGAACAGCCNNCCTCTAACATCTGCACCAGCCAGGCCTTGTGCGCCCTGGCTGCCACGATCCACCTGTCGCTGCTCGGCGGCAGCGGCCTGCGGGAGGTCTCTCGCCAGTCGGCGAATAAAGCGGCCTGGCTGCGTCAACGCCTGCTTGACAGCGGCTGGTTCAGCGCCGTTCACACGCGGCCTTTTTTCCGTGAATTCGCCGTTCGGCTGCAGCGCGACCGCTGGCCGGCCGATCTGGATATCTCCGGACTGAACCGCTGGCTGGCCGGCCATCAGGTGGTCGGCGGACTGGATCTTGGGCTGGCCGGCCCCGAGGTCCGGATTGCCGACGGCTGGCTCCTGGCAGTCACCGAGAAGCGCAGCCGGGAAGACATCGACCTGCTGCTGGGCCTGATTGCAGCCTGGCGCCGGGAAAGGGGGGCTGATCCATGCTGAATCCCAAGCCAATGCCGCTGATCTTCGAATATATCGGCACCCATGATCTGGCCGGCACGACGCGGCTGATTCCGCCCGACGATACGCCGGCAGCCGACCTGACAGCTGTCCTGGGCGCGGAAAACCTGCGCCGTATGCCGTTCAGCTGGCCGGACCTTTCCGAAAGCCAGGTCGTCCGCCATTATACGGCCCTTTCGGCCCGCAACTATGGCGTCGACGACGGCCCTTACCCTTTGGGGTCCTGCACGATGAAATACAACCCCAAGGTCCAGGAAGACCTGGCTGCCTTACCCGGTTTCGCCGGCGTGCATCCCCTGCAGGACGCGCCGGAAGTCCAGGGCTGCCTGCGGCTGATGGCCAATCTGGAAAAACAGCTCTGCGCCATCTGCGGCGTGGACCGGATGACCCTCCAGCCATCAGCTGGAGCCCATGGCGAACTGACCGGCCTTTTGTTGATTAAAGCCTGGCACGACAGCCGGGGCGACTCGCAGCGGCGGACGATCATCGTACCGGATTCCGCGCATGGTACCAATCCGGCATCGGCAGCTATGGCCGGTTTTGCGGTCCGGGAGATCAAATCGGGCCCGGACGGCATGGTCGACCTGGAGGCGCTGCGCAAAGCGCTGGGTCCGGATACAGCCGGCTTGATGCTGACCAACCCCAACACCCTGGGGCTATTTGAAAAAAACATCCAGGCCATCGCCGAACTGGTGCACGCCGCCGGCGGGCTGCTCTACTATGACGGCGCCAACATCAACGCCATCCTGATGCAGGTGCGCCCGGGCGACATGGGCTTTGACATCGTCCATCTCAATCTGCACAAAAGCTTCAGCACGCCGCACGGCGGCGGCGGACCCGGCGCCGGGCCGGTCGGCGTGACCGCAAGGCTGGCGCCTTTCCTGCCCGCACCCGTGATCAGCGAAGCGCCGGACGGATCGCTGTTTCTCGATGACGACCGCCCGCAGTCCATCGGCCGCGTCCGTTCCTTTTACGGCAACTTTGGCGTTCTGGTTCGGGCTTATGCTTACATATTGGCCAACGGGGCAGCCGGGCTGCGCGAGGTCTCCGAGGCGGCCGTGGCTAATGCCAATTACCTGTTGCAGCGGCTGCGTCCGGCTTATGAACTGCCCTATGACCAGACCTGCATGCACGAATTCGTCCTGTCAGGCTCCAGGCAGAAAGCCCTCGGCTGCGCGACCCTGGATATTGCCAAGCGCTTGATCGATTATGGCTTCCACCCGCCGACAGTCTATTTTCCGCTGACAGTCAAGGAAGCCATGATGTTCGAACCAACGGAAACCGAGGATCGCGCCAGCCTCGATGCCCTGGCCGACGCCATGCTGTCCGTAGCAGCCGAAGCCGAAGAAACGCCGGAATTGCTGCATGAAGCGCCGCACAACACGCCGATCGGCCGGCCTGACGAACTGCGGGCGGCGCGGCAGCCTGTTCTTCGCCGGTAGTCCTGCAGACAATTAAGCCGCGAGGGGAGGGGGTCCCATGATCACGGTCACACCGACGCCGCGCCGGGTTGGCGTTCTTATCTACGGCGACCTGGAAGACCTGCACAGTCTGGACGATGCCATCGGCAACGTTCTCGGCGATGAAGCGTCCCCCGGATCCGAATATGAGATGCCGGCGCTGCAGATCCTGGCTATCAGCTATGAACTGCGCCAGGCCTGGCTCGGACAGCGCCAGGCAACATTTGTCGGCAACGGCATGAGCCCGGCTGTGCAGCAGGCCCTGAAAAAAATCGGCCCGGCGCATAATGTCTATTTTCAGATTCGGATAGCCATTCCGGAGATCCTTTTCGATGTCATGGCCCTCGGCGATTTTATCGAGATCCACAGCCGAAAGGCCAGGCTCCCGGCACTGGACCGGGATATCCTGATCGTGCAGCTATTCCAGGCGGAAGTGACGGCCGCGCTGCAAAGCTTGCTCTTCCCGGCGGCAGCTGCCCGCCTGGCTGAATTGATCTACGGGACGGTCCCCCGTTTCCGCAACTATTACACGCATTATGTTGAGATGCTGAACGGCAGGTTTATGCAGCTGACGCCGGAGAAACGGGTACAGCAGATCCTGCCGCTGGCGAGACGGATCAGCGAACGGGGTTCGGACTATCTGCGCTTCGCCCGGAATCTGGAAGAATCGGCCGAAGAGCTTGATTGCCTGCCGGAAGACCTGGAAACCGTCAGCGGATCGACGGCCCTAAGCGCGGAGGAATGGTGAAGTCGACGCAAGCCCGGTTTTGCCGCACTTTGGCGACAAATGCCGAGACTGCTTTGTGCGCCGGATGGTTCTGATAAACATTAAGCGCCTGGGCATCGGCAAAGCAGGTGATCAGGACCATGTCCCAGGTGTCCCGGCCGATGCCGATATCCTCGCCGATCTCCATCTCCAGGATTTCCGGGATAATCGGCCGCAAGGCCAGCAGCGCTTCCCGGATTTTACTCATATTGGCTTTTTTATCGGCGCCTTCCGCTTGTTCGGGAAAGGACCACATGACGATGTGCCTGATCATACTGCGACTCCTGTCCGCTGCCCGGAATCACACATACCGGATCGATGCCGGCCATATCGGGCAGCCCTGTTTCTGTTTCTGCCAGCATAGCATAAACAGGCAACTGCAGCCAGTGACCGCAGCCAGCGATTGACGAAAAGTTGGCGGCAGATTAAGCTGAAAGCAGATTATATGCCGAGACCGAAAACCGCGTCCGGGCCGGAATGACCCGGACGGAGAAGGAAAGACCCAATGACGACTGACTTCGCAGGAATAAAAGGTAGATTTACGCCCCCCGGCTTTTGCCTGCCGCGCCAGCCGGCTGTCTATGAGCTGACGGTCCGCCTGGTTTTGACAAGCCGCGAGCCCTTCCGTTCGCAAGTCCTGCAGCTTTATGAAGGCCAGCCGCTGCGCCTGCACCGCGAAGCCGACAACGAGCACGACTGCCAGGCCATACGCGTTGAGACTCTGTCCGGCTGCGTTGTGGGCTATTTACCGGCCGATATAGCCGCCTGGCTGTCGATTTTACTGGATCATTATGCCGATCTGACTGACCAATCATTTGCCGAATGTATTTTATCGGCCGCGCCGCCCGGTGATCCGGCTGCCCGCCGCCTGCGCTACCCCAAGCTGAAGCTGCGGCTGCGCCTGGCTCTGGCCAGCGCCTGGCCGCTCTTTGCCATCGCGGCGGTCCTCGGTCTGAAAACCGACAATTTTGCCAGCCGTTTCAACCTGGCCGGCAATCCCTGGCTGGCGCCGCTGGGTGATTTGCATGAGCAATACCGGCAGGCCGGCCATGATCGTTTCGAATTGCCCGACAACCTGGTCCGTGCCTGGAAATACCTGACCGAATAACCGGAGGAGCATCAGAATGATCTTGCAAAAGCTTGATGAATTAAAGATCCCCTATCAGCTCTACCCCCATGAACCGGTCCAGACCATGGAGGATCTGGCGGCTATTGACGAAACAATCGGCGTGCCGCACTGCAAAAACCTGTTCCTGTGCAACCGCCAGGAGACCGATTTTTATCTGCTGCTGCTCCAGGGACAAAAGGCATTCCGAACCGCTTCCGTATCCAAACAACTCGGTGTCAGCCGCTTGTCATTCGGTTCGGCCGAGAACCTCTGGCGCCTGCTGCGCACCATGCCCGGAGCGATCTCGCCCTTGGGCCTGGCTTTTGACACCAGCCATGCGGTCCGGCTGCTGATCGACCGCGATCTGGCCGGAGAGGAAATGATCTGCGTCCACCCCTTAGTCAACGACGCCAGTTTGGTCATGCGGCGGTCGGATTTGCTGGGAAAATTCCTCGACGCGACCGGACACCGGCCGATCTGGGTGGACATCGAATAAACTGTGCCCGGCAG